>CAZTMR010000016.1:0-31342 GCA_964615345.1 uncultured Dehalococcoidaceae bacterium
AGCCTGGAGCGCAAATCCTTTTCTTTAGTGTCCAGAAAGGCGCCCACCAGTATCAGCGCCTGTTTCCGGATGCCCTTTTCCCGCAGCCGCGCCGCCAGGTTATCCAGCGTGGTCCGCACCACCACCTCGCCCTCCCAGCTTGCCCGGTAGACCGCCGCCGCCGGAGTGTCCGGCGGGTAACCCCCGGCCAGCAGCTCGTACACCACTTCCTCCACCAGAGAGGCGCTCAGGAAAACCGCCAGGCTGGTCCGGTGCGCCGCCAGGCTTCTCAGCTTTTCCTTTTCCGGGACCGGGGTCCTGCCTTCCATACGGGTGATGATGACCGTCTGGCTGACTTCAGGAACGGTAAGCTCCGTCTTCAGGGCCGCCGCCGCGGCGAACAGGGAACTCACCCCGGGGACAACTTCATAGTCTATTCCCTGCGCGTCCAGGGCGGCCATCTGCTCCTGGATGGCCCCGTAGATGGCGGGGTCACCGCTTTGCAGTCGGGCGACCACTTTTCCCTGGCGGACGGCGTTACGGATAATCCCGGTAATCTCTTCCAGGGTGAGCGCGGCGCTGCGGTAGACTTCGGCATCTTTCCGCGCGGCGGCGCACACCTCCGGATTTACCAGCGAATCGGCGTAGATTATCACGTCCGCCCGCTCGATGATGTCTTTCGCCCGCACGGTTACCAGCTCCGGATCGCCCGGCCCGGCGCCGATAAAGTACACCTGGACGGCCATACTACCTCCGTACAATCAGCAGAGAGAGATAGTCCAGCTTTTTCCCTCTCAACTTGGCAATGTCCCTTATTATCTCCTCGCCTGCCGCGGTGCCCCGGCTCACGTAAAGGCACTTTGCCACCAGGTCCAGCTCCTCCAGAATGCCGAGCACCTTGTCGAAGACGTTGTTTACCTTGAGAAAAACCACCGTATCGAATTCCTGCAGCGTTTTGCGGATGGCCCGGTCTTCATAGGTAGCTGGCAGGATGGCCACCCGCTCCCCGCCGGCGGCCAGCGGCACCAGGCCCCGCGCCGCGGCGGCATTGATCGCGGAGACCCCGGGGACAACCTCGATGTCCGCCTCCGGGTGGTCCCGGCGCAGTATTTCCAGGACATAAATAAAAGTGCTGTAAAGCAGCGGGTCGCCCTCGGTAATAAAGGCGGCGTCCTGCCCGCGGCGGAGGTGCCGCCAGATGGTCTCCGCCGCCTCCACCCAGTACCCGGTCAGCCTCCCGGCGTCTTTCTGCATCGGGAAGACCAGCTCGATTATCCGCTGCTCCGGCTCTTTCACCAGTCCGGAAATAATGCGGCGGGCGTAGCTTTCGCTCTCCCCGCCCTTCTGGGGGGTAAAGATAACCGGCACCCGGGACAGCAGGCGGGCCGCCCGCACGGTGAGCAGCTCCGGGTCGCCCGGCCCCACCCCGATTCCGTAAAGACGTCCCCTTTTCTCTCTTCCGGCGTTACTATTCATCGTCTCCTTCCGCTGCCCGTCTCCCGCTGATGATGAACACCGGGTTCAGCGCCTCCAGCCGGGTGAGACCGGCGATGTCTTTGCTGCGGGCCACGTTAATTTGGGTTATTTCCACGCTAAACCCGCCCGCTTTCAGGCTCTCCGCTGCCGCCTGTAATGTCTCCAGGGTAGCCGCGTTCACCACGATGCGCCCTCCCGGCTTCAGCCGTTCGCCGGCCACACGCAGTATTCCCGCCATCCGCCCCCCGCTCCCGCCGACAAAGACGGCGTCAGGGTCGGGCAGCCCTTCCAAGCACTCCGGCGCCTTACCTGCAATCACCTGGATATTCTGCCGGCCGAACCGGCGGCTGTTTTCCCGGATAACCGCCGCCGCCTCGCCATCCTTCTCCACGGCGTGGACCGTGCCCCTGCCGGCGAGGAGCGAGGCTTCGATGGAGACGGCTCCGGAGCCGGCGCCCACGTCCCAGACGATGCCGTCTTCCGCCGGACGCAGCCGGGCCAGGCTGATTGCCCTTACCTCCATCTTGGTGATAAGGTCTCCCTTCGCACGGCGGAACCGCCCGTCCGGGATGCCCGGCGCCCGCCGCGCTGGAACCTTCTCTCCGGCCTCCCGGACCAGTATCAGGACATTCAGCGGCGAGAACTCCACCTCTTTCAGGTCGTAGAGGTCCGCGGCCAGCACATTTTCCCGCGCCCCGCCCAGGTCCTGGCAGACGTACGCCCGACAGTTACCCACCCCGCGTTCCTCAAGGACCCTGGCTATCTCGGAGGGAGTGTGTTTATCATCGGTGAAGATGCCGATTTTACGGCTGGAGCGCACCAGGTCTACGATGTCCTCGATTGGCCGGGAGTGCACGCTGGTCAGCGCGGCGTCATCCCAGCTTTCCCCCACCCGGGCGAAAGCCAGCTGCATGGCGCTCACGTTCGGTATCACTTCGATAACCTCCCGGCCCAGCCTCTCGGCCAGGTACCGGCCGATGCCGTAAAAACCGGGGTCTCCGGAAGCCAGCACCACCATCCGCTTCCGCCCCAGGTTCTCCTGAATCAGGCCAGCAATTTTGCCCGGGTCGTTTTTGATGATAATCTTCTCCCCGCACAGAGCAGGAAACATATCCAGCAGCCGCTGCCCGCCGAAGACCATTTCCGCTTCATTAACCAGCCGCTTTGTTTCCGGAGCTAGGCTGGCCTCACCCGGCGGCGCCACCCCGATGACATGGACTTTAGCCTCCGGCATTACCCCTCCCCAGGATAACCCCGTTATAATCGCTCATAATACATTCTACCGCAACTTTTCCCCCGGTGTGCTCCCGGCATTTTTCCGCCGCCAGCCGGCAAAGCCGGTCACAGAACTCCCGCAGGCGCTCCGGCGGCAACAGCCGGCGAAAATGGTTGGCGGTGACCGCCTCCCGCAACCGCTTCACCGTCTCCTCCGGGACGCCGCAACCCGCCGCCACTCCGGCCAGAAAACCGATGTCCACACGGGAATCGCTGACGTTGGTGTAAAGGTAGCCGGCGGCGAGCTTGCTTATCTTGCCCACCATTCCCCAGATGGTTACCCTCTCCACTCCTTTGCCGGCGCACTCCGCCAGGGAGTAATCAATAAAGTCACCCGCCTGAATAAAGCACTCCTCGGCCAGCCCCAGCTCCTGCTGGGCGTACTTCTCGCTCCGCCGGCCCGTGGTCAGCACCGCTTCCCGGCAGCCGCACGCCCGGGCCACGTCCAGGCCCCGGGAAATGCAGGCGGTATAGGCGCTTACCGAATACGGGATGACCACGCCGCTGGTGCCCAAAATCGAGATGCCCCCGGTAATGCCCAGACGCGGGTTCAGCGTTCTTTGCGCCAGCTCCTCCCCCCCCGGCACCGATATGGTGACGTTCACGCCCTTACCGTTCTGCCCGTTTCCCACTACCTTTTGCACCGCTTCGGCAATCATCCGCGCGGGCACCGGGTTAATCGCCGGCATGCCCACCGCTATTTCCAGTCCCGGCTTGGTCACCACGCCCACTCCTTCCCCCCGGTCTATGCTGATACCTGGTTCCTCTTTCCAGGCAACGGTAGCCCGGATTTCCGCCCCGTCCGTAACGTCCGGGTCGTCACCGGCGTCTTTTATCACCGAGCACGTTGCCCGGCTACCATCAAAGACGCACCGCTCGATGTCAAAGCCGGCCTCCCCGTTACCGGGAAGGCCAATCTGTACCCGGTGGACTGCTTCCTGTTTCCGCAAAGCAATGGCCGCCGCCTGCGCCGCAGCCGCGGCGCAGGCCCCCGTAGTATAACCGGAGCGCAGCGGCCGGCCTCTCCCCGGTCCACCTGCCATACCTTAACTCTCCTCACTCCCGGAATGCGCCCGGTAAAGGTCAGACAGGGATAGTTCCGGCCGGGCGGTGCCGCCGGCACCGCGCCGCTCTTCCAGCAAACGCCGCATTTCCCGCCGGGCCTGGCCGATGGTCAGCGGCATCTCCGCAAAATTCAGATCGTCTTCCTTCTTCAGAATCTCAACCAGGTGGCTCACCCGCGGCAACCTCAGCTCCGCTTCCCTTACCAGTACGGTATCGGCGAATATGTCCGCGGGCGTCCCTTCAGCGATTATCTCTCCCCGGCCCATAACGGCCACCCGGTCACAAAATAACGGCACCAGCTCCACGTCGTGGGTGGCCATTATCATAGTGGTACCCTGCTCCCGGTTCAGCTTCCGGAGTAAACGCATGATGGCGCTAACCCCCCGCGGGTCCAGACCGCTGGTCGGTTCATCCAGCAGGATTACTCCCGGCGCCATGGCCAGTACCCCGGCAATGGCGGCCCGCCTCTTCTGGCCGTAGCTCAGGGTATGGATGGCCTTATGCGGAAGAGCGTCAATGTCCATCATCTGCAGCGCTTCGGCGGTCCTCCGGGCAACTTCCTCCGGCTCCAGGCCCAGGTTGACCGCCCCGAAGGCAACATCCTGCTCCACCGTGGCGGCGAAAAGCTGGTCGTTGGGGTCCTGGAAGACCATTCCCACCTGCCGGAAGATTTCCTCCTCCCGGAGCCGGGAAAGCTCCTCCCCGTCCAGGCAAATCCGCCCCGCGGACGGCTTCAGCAGTCCGTTCAGGTGTTTCAGCAGGGTGGTCTTGCCGCAGCCGTTGGCGCCCATCAGGGCCAGGAACTCCCCTTTCCTCACCTCCAGGTTGACGTCACTCAGCGCCCGGACGCCCCCCTCATAGCTGAAGGACAGTGCTTCCGCTTTTATCATACTCCCACCCACCCGACGAGGTAGAATACGGCCAGGACGGCGCCCAGCCCGGCGGCCGCCGCCAGGTCTCTCCGGCGGAAAGGCTCCGTATAAGCCATCGTCACCGTACCGGTATAGCCCCGGGCAGACATCGCCTCAAAGACTCTCCCGGCCCGGTCATAGGCGCGCAAAATCAGGCTGCCGCCCAGCACCCCGATAGAGCGCATGCTCCGCCGCCAGCCGCGATAGCCGAGGCGCACTCTCTGCGCGTCCCTGATGGCCATGGCTTCTTCAACCAGGACAAAGATATAACGGTAAACCAGCAGCGTCAGCTCGATGAAGCTCCGGGGCAGACGGAACCAGCTCGCCGCCATCAGCAGCCGGTTGACCGGGGTGGACAGGCTCAGGAAGAGAATCAATGAGACGCCGCCGATTACCCGCGCCATAATCAGAAACCCCCGCGCCAGCCCCTCTTCATACCCCACCAGCCGCCACCCGCCGGGGGAAACGGCGAATAGAGGAGTGGAACCGTAGAAAAACACCTGGGTAACCAGCACCACCACCGCCATAAACAGAGGCATCGCCATCCTGAGCAGGAGCAGCCTCGGCGGTATTTTAATGGCCAGCAGGGTCACGAAACAAAAAAGGGCAATCGCTACCGGGGCAAAAACGGTGGGGGAGAGCAGGTTAAGCAGCAGGGCCGCCGCAAAAAAGGCAATCTTGGTCCGCGCCTCTATCCCGGTTACCGGGTTCTCTTTCTGGGCAAAGCTTTCGGCAAAGACTCCGTCCTGATGAGACATCGGCGGTTACGGCCCCTGACCGAACGTCACCTCCGGTCAGCCGGCCTTTGCCTCCTTTCTCTTCACGGTGACGGGCCTCCTCCAGCCGTAGCCGGTGACAAACCCGCCCACCGCTCCGCTGAAGGCAAAAACAAAGAGCAGCAGGTCACCCAGCGCCGGGTCCAGGAACGGGATTTTCGGCTCATCGGGAAAGGCGGTCAGTCCGGCCACTACCAGGAAACCGGCGGCGGCAACGGCTCCGGCAACGGCCGTCTTCGCCGGTCTTTTCCCCGCAGGCTCCACCCCGGGCCTTTCCGCGAGCAGTCTTCTCCAGTAGTAGCCGATGCCGAAACCGCCGGCCAGCCCCCCCAGAGCGAAGAAGAAAACCAGACGGTTACCCACCTCGGTGTTAATCAGGGGCGGCAGTCCTTCCCGGCCGGCGGCCTCGGCCGCCGTACCGGCGAGGACATCGGTGGCATCACTCCAGAGACCTTCCTCCCGGACGGAGTTTTCCCCGGAGAGCGCCACCGAGCCGACCACCGCCAGCAGCAGGAGCGCCAGCACCACGCCGGTAGCCGCCACTTTACGTAAACTTTTCATCGGTTGGCCTCATTCATCACCGCCGGCACCGTCTTGACGCCGCGCGGTATTACCCGTGAGAGGAGTTCCGGGCGCCGCTGGTAGACCACCGTCACCACTGCCGCGGTAAAGAACCCTTCCAGAATCCCCAGGGGAAGCTGGGTGGGAGCAAATGCCAGCGCCGTAGCTCCCCACATCCCCCAGAACGAGCCGGCGCCGTGCAGGGCCGAGGCAATCTCGAAGGAGGTGACAGCATAGGTCGCCCAGTCGCCGAGAATACCGGCAGCAAAGGCAGCCGCCGCCAGCGGGGCTTTCAGCCTCCGGAACAGCACAAAGACGCCGAAACCGACGAAAGAGCCGACCAGGGCCATGGAAACGATGTTCGCCCCCCAGGTGCTTATTCCGCCGTGGGCCAGAAACAGCGCCTGGATGAGCAGCGCAATCGCCCCCAGAGTGGTGCTGATGAACGGCCCCACCAGAATCGCCCCCAGCGGGGTACCCACCGGGTGAGAGGTGGTCCCGGTAATGGGCACCGGCACCGGGAAAACGGAGACCAGAAAAATGACCGCTCCGGTCAGGCCGAGCAGCGGCATAATCCCACGCGTCTCCCTCGCCTTCTTTTTGATTATGTAAATACCGAGGCCAACGAAGACCGCGGCCGGCACGTACCATATCGCCGCCCAGCCGGCGGGAAGGATGCCTTCCGCGAGATGCATGGCGTGGGCCGGGACCGGGTACAGGAAAAGCGCCCCCGTTACCACTGCCAGTGCCAGCGTCAGCCGGAGGCGGCGGCTCAGCCGGTAAGCTCTTCCGTTTTCCATCCCGCAATACTCCTTTTCAGCGCCCGGTCCTCGCCGCCTCTTCCCTTGCCGCGGCCAGCTTTAGCAGCGCGTTCACGGTGGCGGCCGCCATGGCGCTGCCGCCCCGGGTGCCCGCCACGCTGATAAAGGGCACGTCCCGCTTCATCAACTCTTCTTTCGCTTCTTTTGCCCGGACAAAGCCCACCGGCATACCCACCACCAGCGCCGGTCTTGCGGCGCCGCCGTCAATCAGCTCGAGCAGGGCCAGGAGGGCCGTGGGCGCGTTGCCGATGGCCACGATGGCGCCGTCAAGTTTATCTCCCAGGTGAAGAACGGCGGCGGCGCTGCGGGTAACGTTCCCTTTTTCTATCCCCTCCGGCGCCGTATCTTCGTCCGCGGCGCAGGCAAGAGCGCAGCCGAAGCTCCCCACCAGGCGGCGGTTGATACCCGCCGCCACCATCCGGACATCGGTGAAAATGGGACGGCCGCCGGCTATGGCGTCCAGCGCGCTGGAAACGGCGGACGGGCTGAACTTTATCAGGCGGGCAGCTTCCGGGTCACCGCTGGCGTGCACCACGCGCTTTGCCACTACCCGCTCCTCTCCGGATATCTCTTCCTCCGGCGGCAGCAGCTTCTCCACTATCGCCATACTTTGCGCTTCTATTTCCCCGGGGAAGATGAGCGAGTCCCGGTTATCCAGCGCCAGTTCCGGGGCCGCTTCTTCGATGCGCCGGGCCACGTGACCGATAAAGCGTTCGTCCACGCCGAGCGGGCTGGCAACCACGAACTGCCGGCCCGGATAGACGCCTTTGAGCTTCTCGATAAGCTCGGGGACGTGCTCGGTGATGTGTTTCCCGGAAAAGAGAAAGTAGGGCATTATCACCACCCGGCTCACTCCTCGCTGGACCAGGGAAGCCACCGCCTCCTCCAGACCCGGGCGGTTGAACTGGAGCGCCGCGCCGGTAATTTCCACCCCCGGAACCAGCAGCGCCTTCACCCCCCCGGCAACCTCCTCCAGGACTCTGGCCACTTCCGTCTCTCCTCGCTCGCCGCGGCTGCCGTGAGCCAGAATGATTACCCCGGTCCGTTCCATGCTACTCAACCTGCCTTGATTAAAATCAAGTGTAGTTGTTAGTATAACAGCGCCCCTGCCGGATGTCAATACTGACCGGGGGTTGATTTTCAAAGAAAAAGCCGGCAGTGACCTCTATCTCCGCCCGGCGCCGGAGCCCAGGTCCAGCAGCTCGTAGTTCAGGTTCTCTTCCTGGAGCCGCCTTATCAGGCTGGAAATAGCGTCCTCGGTACAGACGGCGATGAAAGACAGCCCGCACCGGGCCGCTTCCACCGCCGCCTCGGTAACTCCGTAAAGATACCGCGGTTCGGTGTCCACCCGCCTCAGCGCAATCAACGCCTCGATGCCGATGGCCCCCACCTGCCGGTGCTTGTCCACCCGGGCCCGCAGCCGTTCCAGGTCAACCTGCCTTGACCCGCCCCTCTGGATGCCCGGCACCTGCAAGACGGTAACCTTGCCCCGGGTCAGTTCCACCAGCCCCTCGATGCTGGAGACATCCAGGTCCTCCCCCCGCTTCACGCCGGACATGGCAATCCCTCTGGCCCCCCCGTCCAGCTCCCCGGTGGCCACCAGTATCCCGCCTTTCATCTTCAGCCCCACCGGCTGCCCCTCTTCTACGTCGTCACCGGCTATCGCCGCGCACGTGGTGATATTGGTAACCGCCTGCTGCACCAGGGAAACATAGTCCTGCAGTTCCCGGAGCACCTTGAGCATCCAGTTGACCCCCGCCGTACTCACCTTGTAGGTGGAGCGTCCGGTGGAAAGGACCAGCTTCTCCTCCATCATCTGACGGACGTAGTCGGATATCGCCTGGGGCGTGAAACCCAGCCTGGCGGCGATGCTTTTTTGCTGGATCACCGGCCCGCCGGCAGCAATCTCCACCAGTATCTGGAACCGGCTGGCGGAGTTTTTATTCTGCAGTATTTCTACCACTGGTCACGCTCCAGGCCCTGCTCCGGGATGCGCCAAATATGCCTGCTGCTATTATAAACAACCGCACTTCCCCCAACAAGTTTTCTGGAGAACCAGGCTACCGCCAAACAGCGCTGCACCGGGGAACCGTATGGTTTTATCTGCATCCGGTTGTCCTGTGCTTACCTCACCCCTGGCCCCTCTCAAACATACTGATGACAGTTCATCACCATTGCACCTGTTTGGGAGGGGAATAGGGGGGGATGAGCCTGAAAAGCAACCCGAAGCAACCGGTGTCTAACCGGAACGGCAGGAGGGAGACTTTGCGCCACGTAAAGGCTAGCCGGTTTCCTCTCTTCCCGGAAACTGGCGCTTGAGCTTGTCCTTGATTGCCTTCTGCTCCTGCTCTTCCTGCAGTTCCTCTTCGGTCAGCGGCTCCCAGGATACGAGCTCGTTATCCCGGAGCTCGATGGTAAACAGGGCGCGGCATTTCCAGCAGCGGTACGGCCCTTCGTAGCTCGATTCGAGAAAGGACATGGTGCCTTCCGTCTCACACGCCGGACATTTTACTTTCATCAGCATACCGTTATCCGCCCTTTCTTTGTTGTCGTTGATTCGCGGTCGGTTTCCCTTTCTACCGCTCTGACAGCTCCTCGAGGCTTGCCCCCAGAGTCACCTCCTGAGCTGTCGCCTGCGCCACAACATCGGGCGAGAGAAACAAGCTGTTTCCGGAATCTTGCTGCCGCACCAGGAACTTTTTAATCTCTCCTGACCAGGTATCGCGCACGATGTAAGCCACCGTACCCAGATTCCGCCCGTTTTTATCCGCCACCGCGGCGCCGAATTCTACTTCCACTTATCACCGCCCTTATATATTTCTTGCCGATACTTCCCACCGGCTAGACTCTAATCTCTCTCCGCCGCCGGAGTCAATACGCGGTTACCCGCCGCTTTCCGGTTTTATTCCCATCCCGGCCGGGTGAGACGGGACACAGGGTAACAGCGCCAGATGCCTGGCCCTCTTTACTGCTCTGGCCAGAGAACGCTGGTGTCTGGCGCAGGTCCCTCTTTTCCGGCGCTTTTCAATCTTCCACGTGTTCGACAAGAACGACTGCAGCCGGGAAATATCTTTGTAGTCAACGTCTTCAATTTTTTCGGCGCAGAAGTGGCATACCTTCCGCCGCGGGGCAAATCCCCGCCGCCTCTTGCCTTTCGGTCTGATGGCGCGCCTGGTCAAACCATTTACCCTCCGTTCCTTTCTTCAGGCCCGGCGGTTACTTTGATTTCTTCGGCCCTTTTTTAAGATATGCCGCGCTTTGCTTGAAAGCCTTTTTCGCCGTTTTCTTGCTTGATTTCTTTCCCACTACCCTCAATCCTTATCGGCCGTTTCCGCCGTTTCTCTCCGGCCGTCAGCCGGCGGAAACGTCACTTTGACGATGTTTATTTTACTGGCCGCGCTCTCCCGGCTCGTTCCCCGCCAGGACGACAAAGTTTTTCCCCCGAGCGGTATCTTCAACATCGAGGACATCTCCGTCCAGATGACTGGACAGCTCGTTGTCCACCAGCAATACCTTGACACCCTGATACTTCACCACCTGGTCCGCCGGCATCTCCACGTCCAGCGCCAGGTCAAAATTATCCGGCTGGCCGCCCCGGGTCAATCTTATCCCGGCCAGAGGGTTATCAACTTTTTCTGCCAGTATTCTCTTCAATTCCTCTTTGGCGTTTTCCGTCACTCTCAGCATGCTTTCCTCCGTATCGGTAACGCGCCGGGCTCGGCACTATCTTACCAGCAAAACTTCTCCCTCTTCGGTTTGCAGGCAATCCACCGTTTTGCCCTGTAGAGACCTGAAATATTCGATGCCGATGATGAGAATATTGTAACCCTCGTGTTCCACTACCTGGTCAGCGGACCTCAGCACGTCCAGCGCCAGGACAAACTCCCCCTTCGGATTCGGCATCAGCCTCAACCCTTCCTCCGGGGCTGCCTCCATATCCACCAGTATGTTTTTCAGGACCTCCCTGGCATATTCAGTTACTGTTATCACGGTATGACTCCCGGATAGGACCGGTATATCACCGGTTCCTCCCTCTGCCACAGTCAACACGCCGCGCTCATAAACCGGTGGTTTCCGCCGCTTCTTTCACACGGGCCAGTGTTTCCCCCGCTGCCCGGGTCAGCTCTTTCCCCCGGGCGATTGTCTGCCAGAAGCGGCCCAGCGCCGAACCGGAAACCTCCTGCCCGAGTGTCAGGCGCACCCTGGTTCCCCCCGGTTCCGGGTCCAGATGCCAGTATTCTTTTACCTTGGGGTGATTCGCCAGCACCCAGCTCAGAGTGCGATTACGCTGGTAGGCGGTGATTACTGCCGGTGATTCCACCACCCGTTTCCCCAGATTCACCGTCAGCCGGGTAGTAGACCCCATCTCCCAGTCACCACCGGGACCGGCGGCCGGCTGCGCTTTCAGGACTACCGGGTCCGCTTCCGCCGGCTCTTCCAGCCTTTGCGTCAGGACCTCGAAGCAGGTAGGAGCGCCCGCCTCGATAAAGGTATCCCGGGCGACCATAACCACCCGTTCCGCGGGGAAACCGGCCGCGTCCGGGGGCAGACGCAACCCCTCCCCCTTACTGACCGGTAAACTTGCCGTCTTCTTTTTCTCTCTCCGGTCGGTTTTAACCATATCAGGCTCCAGACAGAGTCCTTAACGGCCACCGGAAACCTGCCCGTCCGTGGCCGGCAGCCTCCTTTTCCGTAATGACGCACCTTTCACCAGGCCGGTGCGTCTTTTGACGTCCCTGAAGACTTGCTTGAGGTAATAAAAGGGCGTCCGGCTGACTACCTTCCGTCTCCAGATAATCCACCGGTGGCCGGGGTAAAGCCAGGCTGAAGGCCACAGCGGGAACGGAGTGATAACGTAGACATTATCCGCCACTCGCTCAAACTCCCTGAGCGCCGCGCTAACGTCCGCCACGTGCTCCAGCACGTGGCTGGCGTAAACCGCGCCGAAATGCTTGTCTCTGAACCGGCCCAGTTTCTGGATATCCCCGTTGACAAACCGGGGCACATTTCTCGGAACGATGTCAAAGTTAACGTCGCTCGCCTCGGTAAATGAAGTACCGCAGCCGGCATTGAGGAGAGGCTTGCCCGCCCTCATCGCCGCCCTCCTGGACAGATTGAAGACGGGGCGCTTGTAGCCAAAGGCAGCCCCCAGGTAGATTAAACCGTACCTGATACGGTGCATTCTGGTACCTCTCAGCCCTCCATTGTTTTCCGCCTCTTCCCTTATCCGTCTTTCCGGGTGCGCACCCCGAGGTTTTCTTCCAGCCATTTCCGGTCTCCCTTCAGAAAATAAACGTCCACCCCCACCATAACGGGCTTTCCCCTCTGTTCCTTCTCGTAAGGGACCGTCTTGATGGGTCTGGCCAGTTCCCGCACCTTCCGGTACACCTGGTTGTCATTGGTATACAGGACTACGGTCCGGTTATCCCCCAGGTTTCTCAGTTCCGTCACTTTCTTCGGCTGCACGTCCTTCATAAGCCACTACCAGCAGCTTCACCCGGCCCCCGGCAGCCCGCCCCCGGACTTTCCGTTTTACTTTTCCGGCCTCAGCCGGACGGCCTCTTCAGTTTACCCGCGTGCCTGGTGCTACCCTTTGGTGACCACCAGCTTCCGTCCTTCCTCCGTATCCTGGACATCCAGGGTCACCCCGTCTACCGTGGGCGCCAGGTCCGACGCGACCAGCAGCACCTTCGTATCCTCATGCTCCACCACCTGGTCCCCTTCCGTCTCTTTGCCCAGCGATAACCCGAGCTGCCCCGGAGATTTCATCTCCAGCCTCAGGCTGACTTCCGGGTCACTGGTCTGGGACGCGAGTGTTTTCTTCAGTTCTTCTCTGGCTCCATCCGTTACGTTTAGCATTTCCTTACCTCCATTTATTCACGGTTACCGTTACTTATTCTCTCGGTAAAGCTGACTGCCGCCGGTTTCAACCATCTTTTTCCCCGCTTTTCTTCAGCACGAAGCCGCCGTCAGCTTCGCCGGTGTAGGCAAGCTCATAACCGGTCAGCTTCGCGGCGCTATCGGCATCCAGCAACAGCCGCGTCCCGTTCACCTCGGCAACCTCATCCCCCTGCCGCGGCTTGTCCAGTTTGATGCTGTACTTGACTCTGTTGGCTTCATCTTGAAAAACGAAAATCCGGAAGCCTATCCCGGTCTCAAAGTACTTCCGCGCCAGCCATTCGTGCAGCTTGTCCAGCGCCTTATCACTAACCGTAATCACGCCTCTTTCTTCCCTTCCGCAATGAAAAAATATTTGCCGCTAGCTGTCATCAGAATGGAATACTGTGCTTCGATGTCGATACGGTACTTTTCTCGTTGGAGGCACCGGGCTTTCCCGGCCACCTGCCCGTATCATTAACATTTTACCCGGCCCTGAAGCGGGCCGGAATACCGTCTCCGGGTTAATCAGCACGAAAAAAGGGGTATTTTACCATACCCCTTTTTGACCAGACCGGCGGACCGCCCGGTTTATATGGAGTCCTCTTCCGGCCTCTTTACCCCGTTTACCAGCCCTTGCTGCACGGCAAACGCCACCAGCTGCTGGCGATTGCGCAGCTGTAATTTGCCGAGGATGTTTTTGACATGGACTTTGGCCGTGTTTTCGGTAATGAACAGCTTTTCCGCTATCTCCCTGTTTCTGGACCCTTCCGCCAGCAGCCTCACTATCTCTGTCTCTCTCTCCGTGAGCCCGGTCCGTTCCTGTGTTTCCTTCCCTTTCATGGTGGCAAACTTGCCGAAAAGCTTGCCTCCCAGGGGCGGAGACACTACCACCTCCCCATTGCCTATCAGCTCGATGGACTTGACCAGGTCCCCTATCTTCATACCTTTTTGCAGGTACCCCGTCACCCCGGGCTCGATGGCAGAGAAAAGCTCCTGCTCGCTTTTGGAATCCGTAAACAGGGCTACCTTGACCTCGGGACTGGACTGGTTGATGTCCCGGGTGGTCTCCGCGCTGTTACCGTCCAGGATATTGGTGCCGATTAAAGCCACGTCCGGCGAGGTTTCCCTGGCTTTCTGCACCGCTTCCCGGCCGTTCGAGCACCGGGAGACAATTTCTATGTGCTCCTGGTCTTTCAGAACCTTGGCCAGCCCCTCCAGGTAGATTTCCTCGTCATCGGCCAGCAGCACCTTGATTACCCGCGCCGTCTCTGCCATTTCTCCCCTCCGCCGCCAGACTTTAGTCGGTATTAACAGTCTAACACCTAAATACCAGGCGGTCAAAGATAACCAGGCGGTAATACGGCGGAGCGGGCAAAAAGTCCTGCTTGCGCCGGGCGGAGCGGTCATTATAAAATGGGTGGAATTTTTACGGAAAAGCCCGGCACCGGCTCTTTTTCACCCCGCCGGCAGAAGTCCCGGAGTATTGCGCCCGTGCAAAAAATAAAAGCGGTCCAGTACGGATGCGGCCCCATCGGCTGCCGCGTGGCCGGGTACGCCCTGCAGAGGCCGGACATAGAAATCGTTGGCGCCATTGACGTAAACCCGGCCCTGCTCGGCCGCGACCTGGCCGATGCCGCCGGAACCGACCGCAAGACCGGCATCCTCATCTCTGATAGACCCGGGGAGGTCTTTACCCGCACCGGCCCGGACCTGGCTTTCCTGACCACCTCCTCTTCCCTGGAAACAAGCCTCCCGCAGATGGAGAAGTGCCTTAAGGCCGGCGTAAACGTGGTCTCCACCTGCGAGGAACTGGCCTTCCCCTGGCGGAAAGCGCCGGCGCTGGCGGCAAAGATTCACCGCGGCGCCCGGCAGAACGGAGTGACCGTGCTGGGTACCGGGATAAACCCCGGCTTCCTGATGGACGCCTGGCCGCTGTTTATGACCGGGGTCTGCCAGCGCGTCGATAAGCTTGAAGCGGCCCGGGTCCAGGACGCTTCATCCCGCCGCGGGCCTTTCCAGAAGAAAATTGGCGCCGGATGCACCCCGGAAGAGTTCCGGGAACGCGTTGCCGCCGGCACTCTCCGCCACGTCGGCCTGGCAGAATCCGTGGCCATGATTGCCCGCGGACTGGGCTGGGAGCTGGACGAAGTCAAAGAAGAAATCGAGCCGGTTATCGCCATTGCACCGGTAACCACCGCTTTCGTCTCGGTGGCCCCGGGGCAGGCCGCCGGGGTCCGGCAGGTGGGGCGGGGCATCAAAGCCGGCAAAGAGGTCATCACCCTGGACTTCACCGCTTCGGTCGGCGCCCCGGAGTCATACGACGCCGTTTACATCACCGGCTTACCGGATATGGAAGTGGTTATCCGGGAAGGCACCCACGGCGATATCGCCACTGCGGCCATCGTGGTGAACTCGGCCCGCCGCGTCGTATCGGCTCCACCGGGCCTGCTCACCATGATTGACCTGCCGCCGGTTACCGCGCCCGGCGCGCCATAATACAAACCGGTGCTATCGCACGCCAGCCGGCAGAGACGCCAGGTAGCTCAGAACCTGCGCGTCCCGGGCCACCCGCGCCGCTTTCGCCGCCTCTTGCAGCCTATCGGCCAGTTCCGGCAGCGCCTCCGCTTCCCGGCTCTGCATGGTCACCTTTACCTCATACGGGGTACCTATCTCCACCGCCTCCTCCGCCGGTACCGCCCACCGCCTGCCGTCCGCGGTGAGCACCACCACCCCGGACTCCACCAGTATGCGGTGGTTCTCCTCCCGGTCCGCCCGCTTCTCCCAGCAGATAAGCCCGCAGTTGCCGCAGGTGTTGATATAGACCTCCTCGGGGTCAAAGCACTTGTCCCGCTGGGTAAGCCCGGCCCGCCTGCCCTGAAAATTGGGGTCGGCGGCCCGTATCCGCCGGCTCAGAGCCACTACCTCGGAAACGTCTTCCGGGAAAGGATAGTCCGCGTGGTACGGGCTCCAGGTTGACCACTTCCCGTCCGGCCCCAGACCGTGGTTATGGCCGCAGCCGATGATACAGCGGGCATTGGTCTCTTTCTTCGCGTAATCGTGTTCCCGTCCGCCTATGGTCACGGACACGGCTTCCTTCCTGTCCATCATCTCCACCGGACAGACCGCGGTGCACAGCTTGCACCGGTCACACGGGCTCTCCTCCAGGAGCGGGTCCGGTTCCAGCTCCGCCGTGGTCAGCACCGAGCCGAGAAAGACCGCAGAGCCGTACTGCGGCGTCATCAGGTTACCGCTCCAGCCCGGCCGCCCCAGACCGGCGGCCACCGCCCCGTAACGGTGGGAAAAATCAGGCACCATCTCCACCATATTGGCCATATCCGTGGTCTGGCTGCTTCCTCCCTCCGGGCGGTAGACGTTATTCATCTCCGGACGCACCGCCTGGAATCCCCGCCCTTTCAGGAAATCGACCAGCCGTTCGGAAACGGTGTAAAGCTCCCGGTAGATACGTTTATGGTCCTCCCCGTGGGACAGCCAGTCCCGCTTACCCAGGTAGTCCCGGATGATTTTCCGGTCCAGCGGAATGGCGAAGGAGATAACGGACCGGGTGGAAGGCAGGAGATAATCAGGGTCGGCAGAAGGTGGCGCCCCCGCCAGCCTCTCCCGGGCGGCAATCCCCACCAGCGCCGCCCCGCTCTCCCGGGCGATAGCTTTGATTTCAGAACCTGATTCCATGGTAAACTCCTTTGACCGCCCTTTAATAACAGGCTAACACCATCCTCCCTGCCGGTCAACACCGGCAGAAAACGCGGGAGAAAAATAATTTCCGCGCACCGGTTTATCTGGAAAGACTTCCGGAGTTATAATAAAATATGGAAGACGGGGGTAGTATTCTGATGAACCAGAGAATAGAGAGAATTAAAGAAAAGATACTCGCCGCTGAACCGGAACTCCGGCTGGAGCGGGCGCGCATCCTGACCGCCGCCTACCGGGACACGAAAATGGAATCGCCCGCAGTACGCCGGGCGCTGACCTTTCAGAGGGTCCTCGCCGAACTTCCCGTCTATATCCGGGAAGACGAACTCATCATCGGGAGCGAAGCGGACAAACCGGCCAGCGCCCAGTTCTTCCCCGAGTTCGCCGTCGACTGGATAGAGCGGGAGATTGACGATTTCGCCACCCGGGAAGACAATTCCCGTTTCCTGATACCGGAAACGGACAAAAAAGAGGTCCTGGAAATCATCTCCTACTGGAGGGGGAAAACGGTGGCTGACCGTGTCCTGGCCCGGGCCCCGGATAACGCCCTGGAGGCGTCCCGGCACGCCGTGATATCTTCCGTCTCCGGCCTTTATTACGCCATCGGCCACATCCTGCCCGATTACGAAAAAGTGCTCCGTATGGGACTGCGCGGAATAATCGAAGAAGCGCGCCGGAAAAGCGCCCGGCTTGACCCCACCCGCCCCGCGGAATTCGAACAGATGGAGTTTCTGCGGTCGGTCATCACCGTCTGCCGGGCGGGTATCGGCTTCGCCAACCGCTACGCTGACCACGCCCTGGAACTGGCCGGGCAGGAAAAAGACCCCCGGCGCAAACAGGAACTGGAAAACCTGGCGGAAATCTGCCGGAAGGTACCGGCCTCCCCGGCCGAGACCTTCCACGAGGCCCTCCAGTCCTTCTGGTTCACCCACCTGCTGGTACTGCTGGAGTCCAAAGGGATGGGCATCTCCCCGGGCCGTTTTGACCAGTATATGTCCCCGTTCCTGGAAAATGACCTCCGGACGGGAAGACTTTCCGAAGAACAGGCCTTTGAGCTCCTCTGCTGTCTCTGGCTCAAGTTCAATGAAGTCAACTTTCTCATGGACCGGAACACGGCCAGCATGATCGGCGGCTTTCCCTCGCGCCAGAACCTGGCGGTGGGCGGCCAGACCCCGGGCGGACAGGACGCCACCACCCGGCTGTCCTATCTCTGCCTGCAGGCCACCGCGGAGCTCCGCCTGCCCCAGCCCTCCCTCTCCATGAGATACCATAACGGGACGCCGGAGCGGTTTTTAATTGAAGTCTGCCGCCTGGTCCGGCTGGGCCTCGGCTTCCCCGCCATCCACAATGATGAAATAAACATCCCGGCGCTGCTGAGACGGGGCGCCTCGCTGGAAGACGCCCGGAACTACGCCCTGGTCGGCTGCGTGGAAGTATCCGTGCCGGGAAAGTCATTCAATATGCCGGCCGGGTGCAAGTTCAACCTCCCCAAGTGCCTGGAGCTGGCCATCGACAACGGGATGTCCCGCTCCATTCCGCTGGGCCCAGAGACCGGAGAGTTTACCGGGTTCAATACTTTTGCCGATTTCTTTGACGCCTACCGGGCACAGGTGGCCTACTTCGTCCGGCAGATGGTGGTCCTGGAAAACACCATTGATACCGCCCACGCCACCCTCACCCCCATGCCATTCCTGTCCTCGTTGATTACTGATTGTATCGGGACCGGGAAGGACGTCACCGGCGGGGGAGCGGTATACAACTTCAACGGCCCCCAGGGAGTGGGGCTGGCCAACGTGGCCGATTCTCTGACCGCGGTAAAGAAGCTCGTCTTTGAGGACGGGAAGATTACCCTCGCCGGGCTGAAAGAAGCCCTGGACACTGACTTTCAGGACCAGGAGACCCTGCGGCAAACTCTTATCCAGCGAGCGCCCAAATACGGCAACGACGACGATTATGCGGATACCATCGCCCGGGACGCCATGGACGCCTTTGCCGGAGAGGTGGAGAAATACACCACGCCCCGGGGAGGCTGTTTCCAGGCCGGAATGTTCCCCGCCACCAGCCACATCTCCTTCGGGAAGCTGGGCGGAGCCACCCCGGACGGACGCAGGGCGGGAGAACCCTACGCCGACGGTATCTCCCCCGTACCCGGTAACGATACTCACGGCGTGACCGCGGCCCTTAAATCCGCCGCCAAGCTGAACCACATCATCGCCTCCAACGGCACCCTGCTCAATCAGAAGCTCCACCCCTTGACCCTGAAAGAAGAGAAAGGATTGCACGCCCTGACCAGGCTGCTGCGGAGTTACGCTGACCTCAAGGGGATGCACGTGCAGTTCAACGTGGTCGATTCCGGGACGCTGAAAGAGGCCCAGCGGGAACCCGCCCGGTACCGGAACCTCGTCGTCCGTGTGGCCGGGTGGAGCGCCTTCTTCACCGGCCTCTCCCGGGACGTGCAGGAAGACATTATCCGGCGGACGGAACAGCTGGAGCTTCCCAGCCCCGGTTAACCTCCCCGGCTTCACCCCGGTTTTCCACGGTATGCTTATGACGGCAAGCGAAAGTAAAGGTCTGGTCTTTGACATCGAGCGCTTCGGCATCCATGACGGGCCGGGCATCCGCACCGTCGTCTTTCTCAAGGGATGCCCTCTGCGTTGCCTCTGGTGCCACAACCCGGAAAGCCAGTCCCCCCTCCCGGAAATCCTCTTCCACCGGGAAAAGTGCACCCGCTGCGGGGCCTGCCTGCGGGTCTGCCCGGCAGACGCCATCCGCCCCACCCGGGAAAACCGCCGCAAGATTGACCTCCAGAAATGCAACCTCTGCGGTGAATGCGTGGACGCCTGTCTCAACGGCGCGCTGACCCGGGCCGGGAGCTATTACACTGTGGCGGAAGTGGTGGAAGAGGTGGAGAGAAACCGGGCCTTTCACCGCCATTCCGGAGGCGGCATCACCGTTTCCGGCGGAGAGCCGCTCCTCCAGGACGATTTCGTGGCCGCCCTCCTCAAGGAATGCCGCGCCCTGGGCATCCATACCGCGCTGGATACCGCCGGTCTGCTGGAATGGCACGGACTGGAAAGAATCGCCCCGTACGTTGATTTATTCCTCTATGACATCAAATGCCTGGACAGCAGACGCCACCGGGCGTATACCGGCGCCGGCAACCGGACCATCCTGGAAAACCTGAAAAAGATTGACGCCCGGAATATCCCGGTCGCCGTCCGCATCCCGGTTATCCCCGGCTACACGGACGGGCGGGACGCGCTGGAGGCCAGCGCCGCCTTCTGCTCAACCCTGAGCAACCTGGTGAGCGTGGACCTGCTGCCCTACAACCCGATGAGCGAGGCCAAGTACGCCCGCCTCCACCGCCGCTACCGACTGAAAGAGCTGAAACCGCTGGAAAAAGAGGTGATGGAGGACATCGCCCGCATCTTCACCTCTAAAGGCATAACCACGCATATCGGTGGCTGAAGCCGGCCGCCGGCCATGCCTTTCCCGTCCCGGGAAAGGCTACTTCATTTCGTAGTGCCTGATGGCCTGCTCGTCCAGTTCCAGGCCGATTCCCGGCCGGTCTGAAATCCGGAGACAGCCGTTCCTGAGCTCCGGAGGTTCCTGATAGATAACCTCCCAGAGCGGCATATACTCGACAATCGACCCGTTGGGAATGGCCGCCACCAGATGCGCCGAAATCTCCGAAAACATATGGCTCGCTACCGGCAGGTGCCAGGCCTGGGCCATGGTGGCAACCCGCATCCATTCGGTAACACCCCCCACGTACTGCAGGTCGATAATCAGTGTGTCCACGGACCGCTTCTCCAGCAGGGGGCGGAAGGCGTGCTTCCCGGAGAGGGTCTCACCCGCCGCCACCGTCATGTCCAGGGCACGGGTCACCTCCGCCAGGTCATCCGCGTCGTCGCTGGCCACCGGGTCTTCCAGCCAGTACACGTCATAGCGTTCCAGTTCCCGTCCCATCTGGACCGCCTGCGGCACCGTCCAGGACCAGTTGACGTCCACCATAATGCCGGTATCTTCCCCCACCGCCTCGCGCACCGCCTTTAAGCGCTCTATCTCCGTCCCCGCCGGTTTATCCCCCATATTCATCTTCAAGATTCTAAATCCCTGCTTCACCAGCAAGGCGGCGTCTCTTTGCAGCTCTTCTATGCTCCAGTTACGGAAGAGAAAGTGACTGGCATAGGCGGGCACCTCTTCCCGGTACCCGCCGAGGAGACGGCCCAGGGGAAGCCCCAGGGCTTTCGCCCTCAGGTCCCAGAGCGCGGTGTCAAAAGCGGACAGTGCGTACCTCCCGTATCCCTGGTGGCCCATCAACCTGGTTCCGTTCCACAGCCGCTGCCAGGTCTCCGCCCAGCGGAAAACTTCCTGCCCGATGACCAGTTCCTTCAAGTCATCAATGCTTGCTTTCAGAGAACTGATTTGATGGTCATTAAAGATAAATGCCAGGCCAGTACCTTCAAGTCCGTCCCCGGTCCTGACCCGAATGACAAACGGGTTCACCTTCCGTATCGGGGGGATGCCTTCGGTAGGCCGCTCCAGGGGTATGGAAAGGACGTTCACGGTTATATCAGTTACTTTCATCACCTTCTCCTGAAGTCATATAAAACCATAACCGGCTCATTATTCTACCGGGCGGGACCGGTTGTCAACACGCGCGCCCTCTGGCCAGAATTCCCGGGCAACTCCCGGCCGCCACGCGCCGGTAGCTGTTTGCGGAAACTCAAAAAATGCCCCATATAGCTGTTTCCATTCCCGGAGATGGCCTCCCGCGTTACCGGTCGGTGACGATTTTCACATACAGGACAGGTGCGCATTACCTGGAACAAGCTCATCCGGTCATCCCGGGTTATCCGGGCCGGAAAAAGAGACCACCGTGAGGATATGAAAGCAGCCGTGGGCGCGGCTGGCCGCTAACCGGCCGGCTGGCCGGAACTGACTTCCGCCAGTCTCTCCAGCAGCCACGCCCCCCATTCCTTTATCCCCTCCCCGCTCACGCCGGAAACGGCAAAAAGGGCTGCCTTCTGGTTAATCCCGTGGAAGGTCCGCCGGAAAGTATCCAGGTCAAAACTCACGTGGGGCAAAAGGTCCGTCTTGCTTACCACCAAGACATCGGTGGCGGCAAAGAGGGCCGGGTATTTGTGGGGTTTGTCATCACCTTCCGGGGTGCTCAGGACCACCACTTTGAGCCGCTCGCCCAAGTCGAACCCGCCCGGGCAGATGAGATTGCCCACGTTTTCCAGGAACAGAATATCGATATCTTCGAGGGGCAGACTCGCCAGCGCCGGGTTCACCATGCTGGCGTCCAGGTGGCAGCCGCCCCCGGTGTTTATCTGGACTGACGCTATCCCGGCCCGGCTCAGCTTGTCGGCGTCGATGGAGGAGCTCACGTCCCCCTCGATAACCCCCACCCCGACCCGTTTCCCCAGCTCCTCCACGGTGCGCAGGATGAGCGTGGTCTTGCCCGACCCCGGCGATGACATCACGTTCACCGCCATCACCCTCTTTTCCGCCAGCAGCTGCCGGTTCTGTTCGGCGATGCGGTTATTGGCGTTCAAAATATCCTTGAGCACTTTTACTTCCATCACTCCACCTCGATGCTTTCCACGAAAAGTTCCTCCCCGGAGATAAGCTCCAGCCCGGCCGCCCCGCACTCCGGGCACCCCCAGCCGATACCTTCCGGGCGGAAAATACGGCCGCACTTCCGGCAGCGCGCCTGCCGGGGCACGTTGCGGAAAAAGAGCCGGGCGCCTTCGGCGAGAGTATCCCGGCTCATCAGGACAAAGTTTGTTTCCACACAGCGGTCGATGACGCCGGTCATTTCCCCGAGCACCACGTTCACCGCGGTCACCTGCCGGGCGCCCGCCCGGGCGGCTTCTTCCAGGACCAGGTCCAGCATACTCCTGGTTACCGCCATTTCGTGCATAATCAGCATATCCTCGGCAGCGGCTCGCCGGCCAGCATATCCACGATGCGGCCGGTGCCAAAATCGGTCTTCATCACCACCCGCCCCGCGTTTCCCGCTTCCGCCTCGCCGATGACAGCCGCGCCCCGTCCGTACCGGTTCCCCCGCATCTTTTCCAGGACGGCCCCCGCCGCCCTCGCCGGCACCACCGCCACCAGCTTCCCCTCGTTGGCGATGTACAGCGGGTCCAGCCCCAGCATCTCGCAGGCGCCCCGGACTTCCTCGCCCACCGGTATCTGTGATTCTTCCAGCCGCAGGCTCACCCCGGACTGCTCCGCGATTTCGTTCAGCGTCGTCGCCAGCCCACCCCGCGTCGGGTCGCGCAAGCATCGGATGTCCGGGCAGACTTCCAGCATTTCCGCCACCAGGCCGTTGAGCGGGGCGCAGTCACTGACCAGCCGGGTGCTGAACTCAATGCCCTCCCGCTGGCTGAGGACGGCGATGCCGTGCTCGCCGATACTCCCGCTCAATATTACCACGTCTCCCGGGCGGGCGTTGCGCGCGGACACGTTTACTCCCGGCGGCACGGTGCCGATTCCGGCCGTGTTCAGGAACAGTTTGTCCGCCCCGCCCCGGTTGACCACCTTGGTGTCTCCGGTCACCACCTCGGTCCCGGCCGCCCGTGCCGTCTCCCGCACTGATTTTACCACCTTCTCCAGGTCGCTCAACGGCAGGCCTTCTTCGATGATAAAAGACAGGCTCAGGAAGCGCGGCACCGCCCCGGCCATCGCCAAGTCATTCACCGTCCCGCAGACGGCGAGCTTTCCGATGTCCCCGCCGGGAAAGAAGATGGGCTGGATGACGTAGCTGTCCGTGGTGAAGGCCAGGCGGCCGCCGCAATCGATAACCGCCGCGTCGTCGAGCCGCCCGAGCACCGGATTTTCCAGCGCCGGCAGGAAACTGTTCCGGATGAGCTCATGGGCAAGTTTCCCGCCGCTGCCGTGGGCGAGCAGGACTCTATCATCGGACATCGCTTTCTCCATAATGGTAGTAGGCGGCGCAGCTCCCTTCCGCGGAGACCATACAGGGGCCGACCGGGCTGAGCGGAGTGCACGCCCGGCGGAAAAGAGGACACTGGCCGGGCGCCTTTACCCCCCGCAGCACCTCCCCGCAGAGACAACCTTCCGGGGCCACTGTCGGCCCCGGGTCAAAATTGAAATTCAGCTCGGCGTCAAACCGGGCGAACTCGCCCCGCAGCTTCAGCCCGCTGGCCGCCACCTCACCGATACCCCGCCAGCGCGCCGCCACCGGCTCGAACACCCTCTCCATAACCTCCACCGCGGCCGGGTTCCCCTCCCGGCTGACCCCCCGCCGGTAGGCTATCTCCACCCCGGCTTCGCCACGGGCAATCTGCCGGGCCAGCATCTCCACGGACTGCAGTATATCCAGCGGTTCAAACCCCGAGACCACACAGGAAATGCCGTAATCGCGGGGGATGAACTCCCACGGCCGGGAGCCGATAACGGCGCTGACGTGCCCCGGGCAAATGAGCCCCCGCAAATTGATTTCCCCGGAGTCAAGTAATGCCTTTATCACCGGCGGGCAGAGCTTGTGCAGGGAAAGCACATAATAGTTGGCCAGACCTTCTTGCTGGGCCTGCAGCACGGACGCGGCGACAGTCGGCGCCGTCGTCTCGAAGCCCATCCCGAGAAAGACCACCGCTTTCTCCGGGTTCTTTTTCGCCAGTCGCAGCGCGTCCAGAGCGGAGTAAACGGTGCGCACGTCCCCGCCCCCCGCCCGCACCTGCTGCAGGCTGGAACGGCTCCCGGGCACCCGCAGCATATCGCCGAACGTAGCCACCGTTACCTCCGGCAGCTCCGCCAGCGCCAGCGCCTTGTCCAGGTCCGCGTTGTCCGCAACGCAGACCGGACAACCCGGCCCGGAAATCAGGCCCAGCTCCGGCGGCAACAGCTGGCGCAGCCCGTATTTCATCACCGCCACGGTGTGGCCGCCGCAGAACTCCATCAAACGGGCTTCTCCGGTGTTATGGCTTTGGATGCTCCGCACCAGTCCATCGGCAATCCGGGAACGGCGGAGCGCGGTGACCGGCCTCATTCTTCCTCCGTCATTCCGGCAATCTCGGCAAAAAGCTCTAGCGTCCGCTCCGCTTCCGCCCGGTCGACGATATTTATGGCATAGCCGGCGTGCAGCAGTACGTAGTCACCCGTCCTGGCCTCCGGGGTAAGCATCAGGCTGGCTCTGCGGATAACGCCGCCCGCTTCCACCACGGCCTCGGTACCGTTTATCGCCTTAATCTTTACCGGTATGGCAAGGCACATTTCAACCTCGCTCCAGTTGATAATGGGCGATGACCGCCTGCCCCAGAGCGATGCCGCCATCGTTACAGGGCACCCGCCGGTGGCTGAGCACCCGGAACCCGTCCTTTTCCAGAATATCCGCGGCCAGGTTGAAAAGACGCCGGTTCTGGAAAACGCCGCCGCTCAGCGCCACCGTATCCAGCCCGCTCCGGCCTGAAACCAGCCGGCAGGTATCGCCGATAATCCGAGCGACGGTCAGGTGAAAGCGGCCCGAGACAACCGGCGCCGCCACGCCCCGCCGGACGTCATCGACCACCGCGAAAACAAGCTCAGACAACCTTATCATCATCAACTCGTTTTCCTCGGTAATCCGGAAAGGATAGGCCTCCAGACGGGACAGGTCTTCCGGGGCAAGCATTTCCAGCTCGATGGCGGCCTGCGCCGCGTAGTCTATCTCCATTCTGACGCCGGTCAGGGCGGCTACGGCATCGAACAGGCGCCCGGCGCTGGAGGTAAGCGGCGCGTTCAGCCCCCGCTCCAGCTGCTTCCTGATAACGGAGATTTCCTCACCCTTCGCCCACCCGGCCAGGGGCAGGCCTTCCGGGGAAAAATCCCGGCCCAGCAAAGTATGAAGATAGCCCAGCGCCATGCGGTACGGCTTGCGGACGACCGCCGCCCCGCCCGGCATGGGAACGTATTCCAGGTGGGCCGCCCTCTGCAGCCCCCGGCCGTCACCGACCAGGAACTCCCCGCCCCACAGCTTGCCGTCGTCGCCGTAGCCGGTGCCGTCAAAGGCGACGCCGATAACCGCCCCCGGAAAATCGTTTTCGGCAAGGCAGCTGATAATGTGTGCCCGGTGGTGCTGCACCGGGACGGTCCTCAGCCCCTCACCGGCGGCCCGCTCCAGCGCGTACTTGCTGGAGAGGTATTCCGGGTGACCGTCATAAGCGATGGCTTCCGGACGCACCCGGAACAGCCTCTGGTAGAGGTCGACGGTATTTTTGAAATGCTCCAGCGTCTCCTCATTATCCATATCCCCGATGTGCTGGCTCAGAAAAGCGTGCTCGTCCCGGGTCAGGCAGAAGGTATTCTTCTCTTCCGCGCCGCAGGCCAGCACCTGCCGCGTCCGGAAGGGCAGCCCTATCGGCGAAGGCGCATAGCCTCGGGCACGCCTGACCGTCCGGGGAACGCCTCTTTCCACGAGGCAAACACTGTCGTCATAGCGGGCGTGAATGTCCCGGTTATGCACCAGAAAATAATCGGCAATACACCTGAGCCGCCGCAGCGCCTCGCCGTTGTCCCGGCAGATGGTCTCTTCGCTCAGGTTGCCGCTGGTCATCACCAGCGGCCACGGCGCCCGCCGCATCAGGATATGGTGCAGCGGGGTACAGGGCAACATCACTCCCAGATAACGGTTCTTCTCCGCCACCCCGGGGTCGATGCTGGAAACGGAACGCCGCCACTCCAGCAGGACGATGGGCGCCTGCGGCGAGTCCAGCAGTGCCGCCTCTTCCGGAGACACCCGGCAGTGCTTCTCCACTTCTTCCCGTGACGCCATCATCAGGGCAAACGGTTTTCCCGGCCGCTTTTTCCGCTCCCGAAGCTTTTGCACCGCCTCCCGGCTGGTCGCGTTGCAGGCGAGCTGAAAACCACCCAGCCCCTTCACGGCGACAATGTCCCCCTCCCCGAGCAGTTCCACCACCCGGCCGATTACGTCCGGCCCGGAAATATCGGTACCGGCGGTGTCCGTCAGCCGCAGGGCCGGCCCGCAGCGGGGACAGGCGTTGGGCTGGGCGTGGAAACGGCGGTCCAGCGGGTCGTCGTATTCCTCCCGGCAGTCCGGGCACATGGTGAAATCACGCATCGTGGTCAGGGGCCGGTCATAGGGAATGTCCCTGATGATGGTAAAGCGGGGGCCACAGTCGGTGCAGTTGGTAAACGGGTAAAGGTAACGCCGGTCCCCCGGGCTAAAGACTTCCCGGAGACACTCGCCGCAGGTAGCCACGTCCGGCGAAATCGGCTGGCACCTCTCCGCCTCCGCCCGGCTCTCCCGGATAAAGAAGCCGCTCTCTCCCCGCACCGGTTGCGACGTGGCCGCCACGTTCTCGATGTGCGCCATCGGGGGGGCGCGGCGCGGCAAAGAATCCAGAAACCGGCTCAGGGCCTCCTCGTCCCCCTCCACCTCTATCACCACGCTCCCGGAAGTGTTCTGCACCCAGCCGCTCAGCTGCTGCTCCCGGGCCAGGCGGTAGATAAAAGGCCGGAAGCCCACCCCTTGCACCGTGCCGCGCACTTCGAGGCGCCAGCGTGCCGGGGCGCTTATCTTTTCCGGAAAACTTCTCATCGTCACCGCCGTCCGCCGCCGGGGCCAGACCCCCGGCCAGCGGGAAGCACATTCAGGCCTCTCTCCGTCACCGGCAACCAGCCGTTACATCCGGCACCAGTTTATAACCTACACGGAGAAAAAGACAAACATTACCGCCGCGGCGATAACTCCCACCAAGCCGATGGCCAGCCCCGCTGACATCATCCTTGCGCAGGCACGCTCTTCATGCCGGGTCACGCCGCAGAAAAACACCGCGATGGCAATTATGAACAATGGCAGCGTCACCAGAAAACTCAGGCTAGTCATAGTCCCTGACTCCCTCCTTTCCCGGAAAGTCCGCGCACAGGCGGGGGATTAGCGCGCTGGCTTTATCCACCGCCGCCCGCAGCGGCGGCGATAGCTCCGTACCCCACTCCATCTTTTCCGGACGGGTAACCAGGAAAGCCACCTCGGCGTCGTTGCCCAGCAGCCGCCACATCTGCACCAGCTCCAGCACGCCTACCTGGTGAAAAGAGACGATGCTCTTCCCGGGCTCCTGGCATTCCGGCCCCGGCCTGACCAGTCTCAGTTCACCGGGAGGTATTTTCAGCATCATCACGTCCACCACCAGCAGCCGCTCCACCCCTTCCAGGTGACCCAGCAGGTTAAAACCGCCCACCCCGCCTTCCATCACCCGGACGTCTCCGGGCAGTTCCAGTTCGCCCAAGCGGCGGACGACGTGAACGCCGAAACCCTCGTCACCCAGCAACAGGTTGCCCAGCCCCAGCACCATCATCGCTCCGCCGCTGTTTCCCGTCATCGTCAGCCGTCCTCCCCGTTTCTTATTCCCCGTTCAACGGGGGAATCAAGTGTATCTCCTTCATCAGACGAGTATCTTCACGGATGGCAAGATAGGTATGAAACAGAATAAAGATGAGAAACAGCCAGGTGAAGATGTAATGCGTCAGCCGGACGCCCATCTCGCTGTTAAAGATGCCGTAGGTAATCCAGCTCAGCCACCCGTCCGGGTATTGCAGGACAAAGCCGGTAATTATCTGAAAAAGGACCAGTAAGAGCAGTATGACGTAGGTAACCATCTGTATGGCGTTATATTTCCGGGTCTGGTCGGGCATCGGCCCGAGGCGGAGATAGTAAGCCAGCACTCCGGGCATCAACTTGAAGTCCTCCCACCGTGGCATAAAAGACGGCCAGTCCCGGTAAGGCCCGGCAAACGTCCCCAGTATGCGGAGCAGCACCACCATAATCAGCACCCCGGCGCCGAAGAAGTGCACCCCGCGCATCAGGGACATCAGGAAACCGCCGCCATCAGCCATGAACGGCCGGTGGATATAAAATCCGGTAACAATCAGGAGTATAATGCTGGTCATCCTCAGTTCATGGAGAACGCGGTAGGCCAGCGGATGACGCACCACTCTGAGCTGCGATACTGCCATAACTTTACCCTCCTAACTAACTTTGAACACCTTGATGTTGTTTGTCTCCGGGTCGATAAGGTGTATGGCACACGCCAGGCACGGGTCAAAGGAGCGGATGATTCTTACCACGTTAATCGGGTTTTCCGGGTCGGGCACCGGCGCGCCGATAAGCGATTGCTCATAAGGGCCCCTGACCCCCTTCTCGTCCCGGGGCGAGGCGTTCCAGGTGCTGGGCACCACCAGCTGGTAGTTCCGGGTGCGCCCGCCATCGACGTCCACCCAGTGCGCCAGCGCTCCCCGCGGCGCGTCCCAGGCCCCCATACCGCGGGCCCGGTCCGGCACCGGCCTATCTTTCATACCGACGATTGGCCCGGCCGTGGCCAGGTCAATCAGCCGGTCTATCCAGGCCAGACCAGCTTCGCCCACCAGCTTGGATTCCACGGCGCGGCAGAAGTGGCGCGCCACCGCCCCCGGCCTGGCTCCCTGCTGCACCAGGAACATCAGTTCCGGGTATCGGTTGACCAGGCCCCGGGCCAGCGGCCCCACTTCCATCGGCAGCCCGTCATAGCGCGGCGCCTTGATGAAAGAGTAAGCGTCTTCTTTCCCCGGATTGAACTCGGTAACCCCCTCGCTGGGATGGAGCCGGCTCACCCCGGCCGGGTAATCGCACCAGGAATGCTCCACCGCCTCGGTAATTTTGCCGAAGTCCACCGCCGCCGCCGGGTTGAGCGCGCCGCCGGTGATGACGCCGCCGCTCACCAAGTGGTCGCCACCACCCAGCGCGTAATCGGCCCGGCTCTTCGAGCCCCCCTGCGGGAACATCGGGTAGCACAGGTAGTGCCCGTAACCGTCCCCCAGGCCGGCGGTGGCCAGCGGCAGTAGCGGGCCGGTGCCCACCGCCACCACGTCCGGCAGGTAGACCTCGTTCACGAACTTAACCTGCTCCTCCCACAGCTCCCGGAACTGGAGCAGCTCTTCCCGGGAAGGAGTTGCCGTGCAGCCGCCCGCCATAATGGTGGCCGGATTCGGCTGTATCCCGCAAATGAGGTTCAGCATCTTCTGTGACTTCGCCTTCATCTCCACGGCCCTGATGTAGTGAGACACCAGAGTGGTCACCGTTTCCGGGTCGCTCATGGAAAACTCGTCCGGGGTATAGCGGGGGGTAAAGGGGGCAGTATCGCCCTTTTTCACCAGGGCCACCACCTTATCTTTCACCGCCAGCAGCCCCGGGTCATTGCCCTGGTAATCGGCCACGGCCAGTATGTCCAGGTAGTCCAGCGCGGAAAGCACATAGAAATGGATAAAATGGTCGTGCATATAGAGACCGGCGCAGAAAAGGTTGCGCATCAGCCGCCCCGCCTCCGGGACGTCAATGTCAAAAGCGTGGTCCAGCGCCTGGGAAGAGGCGATGCTGTGCACCCCCTCGCATACCGCGCAGACCCGGGCGGTGATATACGGAGCGTCCCTCGGGTCGCGGTCACGCAGGAGCACTTCCCAGCCGCGCGCCATGGTGCCGGCGGACCAGGCGTCCTTGACCACGCCGTTCTCTACTTCTACTTCTATCTTGAGGTGGCCTTCGATACGCGTTATGGGGTCGATTACGATACGTTGCGCCATATCAACTCTCCTTATCTTCCACTTTTTCTTCGGCCTCTTTACCGCCGTTGTTCCGGTTGCTGAAGCGGTCTATCACCATATTGGCGCCGATTCCGGCCGCGGTCACCCCGGCCACCGAGGCCATCACCTTATCGATGTCCACCCGGCCTATTCCCGGCAGCTCCACGTCAATCTGCCGCTCGTAGACCGGGCTGAAAGACTCGTAAAATTCCGGCTCGGAGCAGGCCACGCAGGGAGTATTGGCCTGTATGCAGTAGTTCGTCCGGTTGTTCCACAGGCGCTTCCAGCAGTCCTGGCTGGCCCAGGGGCCGCGGCAGCCCTTGAGGTACAGGCACCAGCCGTACTGTGACGGGTCCCCCCAGTCCGTCACGAAGCGCCCGGCGTCAAAGTGGCCCCGCCGCTCGCAGTTCTCGTGCTGGCTGTAGCCGTAAAAAGCCAGCGGACGGTTGAACTTATCCAGCGGCGGCACGGTGCCGAAGGTGAGATAATGGACAATCACCGCCACCAGCCGCTCGTTGTGCAGCGGGCAGGTCGGCAGGTTGATTACCGGTTTACCACCGGCCACGTCATCAAAGTAATGGTGCTTCTGGGTGCCGCGGAACTGGAAGCCAACGGCATCCGTCGGGCCGGAACGCGGTATCCCTCCGTAGGCAGCGCAGGCGCCCACCGGGATGATGGCGGCCGCCTTGCTTGCTGACTCCCGCACGATATCGACGAACGTCTTACCGCCTACCGTGCAGTACAGCCCGTCCTCGGCCATCGGAATCGCCCCTTCGATTATCAGGACGTAGCCGCCCTCTTCGATCGTTCTGGCCCGGGCTTCTTCCGCCTGGTGCCCGGAAGCCGCCATCGCCGTCTCGTGGTAGCGCAGCGATATGGTATCGAGCAGGATGGAGGTGGCCTCGGGCTCAAGGTTGTTCAGGAAAGATTCGGTGCAACCCGCGCAGTCCTGTCCTTCCAGCCAGATTACCGGGGTCTTCCCCAGAGAATCCTCCAGGGCCCTGGCCACCTGCGGCGTCAGCGCCTGGCTGAGCCCCAGCAGGGCCACCGAGGCGCTGGCGATTTTCAGGAAGTCGCGGCGGGTCATTTCGGGTGTTCTCAATGAAAATGTATCCATACAGACTCCTTTCCCCTGATACTGGGTAAAAAAATCGGCCGCGCCGCTGGAATTTTACCCGCAGCCGTCCGGCCGATAATGCCTGACCTGCCAACAAAATCGGTATTGCCATAAGCCAACCACACCACTATAACATATAACGGGGTAAAAAAATATATAAAAATAGGGTATTTTTTAAAAAAT
>CAZTMR010000017.1:0-27901 GCA_964615345.1 uncultured Dehalococcoidaceae bacterium
CCCGATTTACCCGTTTTAGCCTCAGTTTCGGGTAGTCAATGGTAAACTTGGGTTACCTCGCCCCTGGCCCCACCTCGGACTAAGGATGATAGTTCATCCTCGTTGAACCTCCTCGAGAAGGGGTACAGGGAGTGAGCGTGAAAAACGACCAGGAGCAAACAGAACCTCTGAAAATACCGGTGACCAAAACACGGCCTCAATCTGTTATAATAAGGGTATGGATATTCAGGGTAACAGCCTGGCGCTTGATATCCTCAAGTGGATAGGAATAGTCTTTGTCGCCGGATTTATTGGCTACTTCGGCCGTTATCTCAGCATGCTTATTGTCGACCGGGTGCACAAGAAAAAAACGGCTGATACTTCTCCGGCCGGTGAGGCTCACAAAACGGGAGTGCTTCCGGAAAAAACTGACGCCAAAGCAGAAACTGCCAGGCTCAAACTGGAGAAAAAAAAGGCCAAGGACGGGGCAAAGCAGGCCAAGAAGACCGCCAAAAAATAAGTTCCGCCCGGGTTTTACCGGTCCGCGGCCCTGGCTTTTTCCGGTTACCGTCGCCGGGAGACGTGTTATAATAGCGTTATCCGGGGCGTCTGGAAAGGAGGTCAAGTTGAAGATACTTATGGTCTACCCTCAGTACCCGGATACTTTCTGGAGCTTCAAGCATGCCCTCAAGTTTATCTCCAAGAAAGCATCCTTCCCTCCATTGGGCCTCTTGACCGTGGCTGCCATGCTGCCCGAGGAATGGCCGAAGAAGCTGGTCGATATGAACGTGACCCGGCTGGAGGACGACGATATTCTCTGGGCGGATTATGTTTTTATCAGCGCCATGGTGGTGCAGGAAGAGTCGGTGCGGGAGACAATTAACCGCTGCCAGAAGCTGGGCACTCCCACTGTCGCCGGCGGGCCTCTTTTTACCACCGGATATAAAGAATACGGTGAAGTTGACCATCTGGTGCTGGGTGAAGCTGAAGCTACCTTACCCCGCTTTATCCGGGACCTGGAGCGGGGATGCGCCCGTCACTTATACTCGTCTTTGAAGTCTCCGGATATAAGTATCACCCCCGTTCCGCTGTGGTCCCTGATTGACAAGGGAAAATACTCCTCGATGAATCTCCAGTATTCACGGGGCTGTCCTTTCGATTGCGAGTTTTGTGACATCATCGTACTGAACGGACACGTTCCCCGTACCAAGAGCAAAGACCAGGTACTCGCCGAACTGGATTCACTGTATGTCCGGGGATGGCGTGCCGGGGTGTTTATCGTCGATGATAACTTTATTGGCAATAAGAAAAAATTAAAAACGGAGACGCTTCCGGCGATAATCGATTGGCAAAAACAGCGAAAATATCCCTTTACTCTGCAAGCTGAAGCCTCCATCAACCTTGCTGACGATGGTGACCTGATGCATTTGATGGTGGAAGCCGGGTTCAATACTGTGTTTATCGGTATCGAGACCCCCAACGAGGAAAGCCTTGTTGAGTGTAATAAAGGGCAGAACCGGAACCGTGACCTGGTGGCTTCCATAAAGCAGATACAGAACTGCGGACTTGAAGTGCAGGGTGGCTTTATCGTCGGCTTTGACAGCGACCCCCTGTCCATTTTCCGGAACCAGATTAACTTCATTCAGAATAGCGGCATCGTTACCGCGATGGTCGGTCTGCTGAACGCTCCCACCGGCACCCGCCTCTACCAGCGCCTGAAAAAAGAGAGACGCCTGGTGAAGACGTTTTCCGGCAACAACACTGACGGCTCTCTCAACTTCATCCCCAGGATGAATTACGAGACGCTAATAAACGGATACCGGCAAATCCTGGATACCATTTACTCGCCCGGCCAGTACTATGAACGGGTGCGGTCTTTCCTGAGAGAGTACCGCCCGCGCCGGAGAGGGAAAAACAAAATCCATTTTTACCAGGTCAAGGCGTTCCTGAAATCGGTATGGTTCCTGGGAATCCGGGAAAAAGGGAGAAGGTACTACTGGCGGTTGCTCTTTTCTGCCCTGTTCCGGTATCCCCGGAAATTTCCCATTAGCATCAGCCTGGCGGTTTACGGGTATCATTTTCGTAAGGTTGTTCAGAAATACGTCCGCACCCCCATTGAAGACCTGAGGGTACCTCCGGCGGAGGGCACCCGGAAGACGAAAAACCTCCCGGCGTCACGGTAAAGGAAACAAAGGAAGAACACCATTTCCCCCGGGAAAAAGTCGCCGGACGGCTGGTTAGCCGATTGGTAGAAGTGACCAGACAGCGATTGGATAACCTGGTAGTGACGAGAGGCCTGGCCGGGAGTCGGGCCCGGGCTCAGGCCCTGGTAATGGCCGGGAAAATAGTGGTTACCGGCAGGACGGCTCTGAAGCCGGGCACTCTGGTAGACGAAGCGGCGGAAATTAGCCTGCTTGAGCCACCCCCTTTCGTCGGTCGTGGTGGCGTCAAGCTGGCCCATGCCCTTGACTGGTTTCATCTTGACGTTTCCGGGTGGGTAGTGGCGGATATCGGCGCTTCCACCGGCGGTTTTACCGATTGTTTACTCCAGCGCGGTGCCCGTCGGGTGTACGCGGTGGATGTGGGCTACGGGCAGATGGATTACCGCCTGAGGCAGGATGAGCGGGTAGTGACTATGGAGCGGGTAAACGCTCGCTATCCCTTCACCCTTCCGGAAAAAATGAACTTGGTCACGCTGGATCTGTCCTTTATCTCGCTAAGAAAGGTGATACCGGTGGTATCAGGTTTGCTCGGGGAAGGCGGTGGTATGCTGGCGCTCGTCAAACCCCAGTTTGAGGCCAAAAGGGGAGAGGTTGGCAGGGGAGGGGTTATCAAAGACCCTCTCCTTCAGGCTGAAGTCCTGGGGCGCTTCTTTTCTTGGGCGATTGAGCAGGGGTACCGGTTGAAAAATATGGTCGCTGCGCCCATTCTCGGCGCAGAGGGAAACCAGGAGTTCCTGGTTTTGCTTGAATTGACATAATATGATAAACAAAGTCACGTTGAAGGTAGACGGAATCACCCTGGACGGTAGTTTTTTTCTGCCGGAAAGTAAGCCTCCCCATCCGGTGATTTGCCTCTGTCACGGCATTCCCTCCCGGAAGCCAGAACCGGACGGGAACGGTTACGAGCAGACGGCGGAAGATCTTTGCCGCCTCGGTTTTGCCGCCATGATTTTTAACTTCCGGGGTACCGGAGCCAGCGGCGGCAACCTCGATATTACGGGCTGGACCCGGGACCTGGTGACGGTTATCGATTATCTCCATGCGCGGCCTGAGGTTGACCGCTCTCGCCTCTGTTTGCTGGGATTCAGCGGCGGAGCCGCCGTTTCCGTCTATGTGGCAGCCGGTGACCGTCGCGTGTCCGGTGTGGCCGCCTGCGCCTGTCCCGCGGACTTCAATCTGGTCACCGAAGCTGAGACGCCGGCGCTGGTCGTTGACCACTTCCGCAGCATCGGTGCTATCCGGGACCGGGACTTTCCTGAGTCTACCCGGGAGTGGCTGGATGGCTTTCGGATGGTCAGGCCGGTCGATTTGGTGGTGAAAATTACTACCCGCCCTTTGTTGCTGGTGCAAGGAGACGACGATGACACGGTGCCGGTAGACCATGCCCACCGTCTTTACCGGCAGGCCGGAGAACCCAAAAAACTGGTCATTATTGATGGTGCCGGTCACCGTTTGCGGCACGATTCCAGGGCGATGACAGCAGTGACCGACTGGTTGAAAGCCTGGTGCCAGAGCAGTTAGACAGGCTCTGGATTTGACCGGCCGGACGGACTTGGTTATAATCAGAGTAGAGGTACCGCTCGGGTTTTTGAAGAGGCAGGTAACTTTGCACGAAAGTTGCGGCGTTTTTGGCGTTTATGCTCCCAAAGAGGATGTAGCCCGCCTTACCTTCTTCGCTCTCTTCGCTCTCCAGCACCGTGGCCAGGAAAGTGCAGGCATCGCCACGGCTGACGGCCACAAAATCAACCTCTACGCCCGGCTGGGACTCGTTTCCCAGGTCTTCAGCGAGGAATCCCTGGCTGATCTGGTCGGCAATATGGCCATTGGTCATAACCGTTATTCTACCCGCGGCTCCAACCGTGAATGTAACGTCCAGCCCATCATCGTCGGTAAAGGCGCTAATGCTATCGCTGTGGCGCACAATGGGAATATCATCAACGCGGAGCACCTCCACGAAGAGCTTTCCGCCCAGGGCTATACCTTCCGCAGCTCCACTGATACCGAGGTTATCGCCAATCTGATTCTCTCCGCCCCGGGGAAAGAGTGGACGGACCGGATACGATATGCCATGCGGCGTCTTCAGGGTGCCTATTCGCTGACTCTTTTGACCCGGGACCGGGTCTTCGGCGTGCGTGACCCTTTCGGCGTGCGCCCTCTGTGTCTGGGTACCATCGATGGCGGCTGGGTCATCGCTTCCGAGACCTGCGCCCTCGACCATATCGGGGCTGACTTCATTCGGGAAATCGAACCGGGAGAAATAGTCACCATTACCGAAAACGGTGTTGACAGCCAGTGCGATGAGGTTGGCCGGAGAGCGCTCTGCATTTTCGAATATATCTATTTTGCCCGTCCGGACAGCGTTATCAACGGGCGGCTGCTTTCTTCTGTCCGGCAGGCGATGGGTGCCGAGCTGGCCAGGGAACACCCGGTGGAGGCTGACCTGGTCATCGGTGTTCCTGATTCCGCCACCAGCGCCGCTATCGGCTATTCCCGGGAATCCGGTATTCCCATCAGCGAGGGCCTGATTAAAAACCGCTACGTCGGCCGTACTTTTATCGAGCCTGACCAGCGTATCAGAGACCTTGGCGTCAAGCTGAAATTTAATCCCCTGCCCCAGATGCTGGAAGGTAAACGGCTGGTGGTAGTCGATGACAGCATCGTACGCGGCACTACCACTCCCAGCGTGGTTCGAGAGTTGAAGAGGGCTGGCGCCAGAGAGGTGCATATGCGTATCTGCGCTCCGCCTATCCGCTATCCCTGCTTTTTTGGCGTGGATATGGCCACCCGGGGCGAGCTCATCGCCGCCCAGATGACCATCCCGGAAATCCGTGATTTCATTGACGCTGATTCCCTCGGATACCTGAGTGTTGCCGGGTTGATAAGGGCGGTTGGATTGCCTGAAGACAGCGTCTGCCTTGCCTGCTTCACCGGTGATTACCAGATACCGGTGCAGCTCGAAATGGACAAGCTGGCCCTGGAAGGTCAGATTACCCAGCACCACGTTATCTCCAGCAGCCAGCGGCGCTAGACTTCTTCCCCGTTGTCCTTGCTGGTGGCTCTTTAGCCGGTACTCACGGGCTAGCGCCACTGCCGGGGGATTGACAAAACTCTGTTTTCTCATTATTATGCGTTATAGCACAAATGTTCTTAATATGTTTCCAGGTGGTTGAGCGGGCCAATACTTATGGAAGATTTGTCGGTCAGACAGCAGCGTATTCTCGGTTTTATCCGGCGTTTTTCGAATGACCACGGGTATCCTCCCACGGTCAGGGATATATTGAAAGGGTGTGGCTTAAGTTCTACTTCCGTAGTGTCCTATAATCTGGAAGTCCTGGGAAAAAAGGGGTACCTTAACCGTCACCCTGAAATCTCCCGCGGCATTGAACTGCTTTCGCTTGCTCCGGGTGTTCTCACCAGCGTGACGGTACCCGTTATCGGGCAGATTGCTGCCGGAGAACCGAGTCCGGTTCCCGGTCCGGATACCTGGGATAGCATATCCTCGGCGGAGACTATGGAAGTCACCGTGGACCTCACCCGGGGTAGAAGTAACCTTTATGCGCTGAAAGTAAAAGGGAACTCCATGGTGGATGACCTGATTAATGACGGAGACATCATCCTCATGCAGCACGTGCGCGTGGTGGAAAACGGGGAAACGGCCGCTGTCTGGCTTAAATCGGAGAGAGAGGTTACCCTGAAAAAGGTGTACCTGGCCCCCGGCCTGGTCAGGCTCCAGCCTGCCAACAGCCAGATGCAGCCGCTGTACACCGCCCCGGATAACGTGGAGATACAAGGGAAAGTAATCGCCGTAATCAGGCAGCTTGCCTGATCCGGCTCACTCGCCCTCAAGACTTGTCCGCTTAACTCTCCTATCGTCGCTTTTCACCTTCGTTTCACTGTTTCACCGGTTTGTCTTCCGGAAATCTGGCTCTGTTTCTAGTGGTAAAAGCGCCGCAATGGCCAGTCTTTGCGGCAAAAAAACCGGCCCGGAAAGAGAAAAGTGTCCCGCACCGGACATTGATTTGATTTTCTAAGGGCCATAGTTATAAACTTGATTTGATATCTGGCAGGCACTTCGTATAAATTAGGATTAACCAAGGAGCTAACAAAGCAGCGGAAACGGGAAAGCTATGATATTGTCACAGTTTCAGACGGTAGGACGTGACCTCTTCGCCAGAGGGCTGGTCTCTTCCCACAGCGGGAACCTGAGCATAAGGCTGGGCGACCGTATTATCATCACCCGCCGCGGCAGCATGTTCAACAGCCTGCAGGAAAACGACCTGGTGGAGACCGGCATCAGCAAGAACAGCCGTCTGACACCGCTCGCTTCGGCGGATTTGCCGATTCATCGTGCTATTTACCGTGAAACGCAGGCGCTGGCCATCGTTCACGCGCATCCACCCCACGCTCTGGCGCTCTCCCTGCACGAAACCAGGACTCTTCCGGGTATTGAAGGCCTGTCGGTGATTGACGATGTTCCCGTAATCGACTGTAAGCCGAAGGAGAAAGTGGCAGACATTATTGCCTGGGCGTTGCGGAAACACCGCATAATACTGGTCAATGGCCACGGCAGCTTTGCCATCGGACAACTGCTCGAGGAGGCGCTGAACTTTACCACCGCTCTGGAGCAGAGCAGCCAAGTACTTTGCCTGCTGAAATCCTTACACGTCAGTTCGGTAAAAAAATAGCTTATTTCTGATAGACTGGCGTGCACCAGTCATGATATCTGGCTTTGTTCCCCTTGATTGTCTCGAAGTAGATTTCCTGTAGCTTCCGGGTGATTTCTCCCACTTCGCCATCGCCTATCGGCCGGTGGTCTACTTCTGCCACCGGGGTGATATGGGCCGCCGTGCCGGTCATGAAACACTCGTCAGCGAAAAAAAGCTCCGCCCGGTCCACTGGCCTCTCTATCGTCTCTATCCCCAGTTCGTTCTTCGCCAGTTGCATCGTGCAGTCGCGGGTTATCCCGGGCAGGATGTTGTTATAGGTGGCCGGAGTAATCAGCTTGCCGTCCTTTACCAGGAAAATGTTTTCGCCGCTGCCCTGGGCAACGTAACCTTCCGCGGAAAGCATAATCGCTTCGTCATAGCCGTTCTCCACCGCGTCTGATTTGGCCAGCGCATTGCCGGCGTAGTGGCCCATGATTTTTACCTGCGGCGGCACCGAGTTATCCGTAGGACATTGCCAGGAAGATATCGTGCACCTGGCTTTTTCTACGTCCAGGTACCTCCCCCAGGGGATGATAAACAAAACGTAGTCATCGCTGACATCATGTACTCTGACCCCCAGCGACTCAGCGCCCTTAAAGGCCAGCGGCCGTACGTAGATGTCTTCATTAAAACCGCACTTACGGGCCAGTTCCACCGTTTGCTGGCACAGCTCTTCTACCGTGTAGGGTAGTTTTATTTTGAGCACTTTGCAGCCGTTGATAAGCCGCTGGTAGTGCTCTTTCATCCGGAAGAGGTAAACCTCCCCGTGCTCCGCATTCCAGTTCCCCCTGATACCCTCAAAAACAGCCGTGCCGTAATGCAGGGCTGAGGTCATCACGCTCACTTTGGCATCGGCAAGGGGGATGATTTCATCCTGAAAAAAGGCGTAGGACGGCATATTTATGAGTCTCCTTTTCCGGTCGGTTTTTATCCCTCATTATAGCCGTTGCGCGCACGAATTACAAGACTTCGGCTTTTGAGCGGATATTTCTATATTTTTCCGCACCCGGTATCGCCGGGCTGGACGAAAATTGCACCCCGTGTTACTATGGTGATTAATGGAAAATATACTATGTTGGGGGATGCCGGTTGACTGACCATCTGGAGAGAGAAAAAGCTATTCTTGCCCGGGCAAAGGAGCTTTTTGATGTCGTCGGCGTGGTTCACCACGCCGGGGAAAGCGTTCTCGTCCTCGGTCTGGTCACCACCGAGCAGCGTGACCTGGACGATTTTTACCGGGAGGTACCCGGTCGTTTCAGTCTCCGCGGCCACGAGATTCACGCTCTCCCGCTTCTGGAAAAGCTTATCGCCTTTATCCGGGAACGCGGCCTGGAGGCGGAACTCCAGGGGCATTGCGGGTATCCCCGGGGGAGTGATTTCAACTTGAAGCAGCAGGCGGTGGCTGCCGGTCTGGGGGAGTGGGGTAAAAATTCGCTGGTTATTCATCCCCACTATGGTCCCTGGCTGCGTTTCATGGCGGTGAGAACTTCGGGCATATTTAGTCCCACCGGTTCGGACCGGGGCGAATGGGAAAAAAGTCCGTACTGTGAAGACTGTACTGCCTGTATTGATGCCTGTCCTCCCGGAGTGCTGGCGTCATACTATGTCCGGGACAGAGCAAACTGCCAGGCTTCCATAGAGTTATTCCCGGATATGGGCAAACTGGAAGCCTGTGACCTTTGTCTGGCTTCCTGTCCGGCAGGCGGATAGATGGCAGGCAACAGACTGCGCCGTTACCTTGAAAGCCCCGGCGTGGTCAGTTTATAACCGTCTTTGTTTTCCGGGAACAGGTCCTTCAGCCGCAGAGTGGTGCCGGTCTGTATGGCGCGGAAGCCGTACTTATCGCGGATGCGGTCTATAGCTGCGTTTAATCTGTCCATTCTTTCCGCCGAGGTATCGAGCATATCCAGTTGCTTCCCGGTCTCTCCCAGCCCGGTCACCCCGATGCCGATAAGCCTCACCGCCTGCTTTTCCCGCGCCATCTCGTTTTTCAGCAGCGCCTGGCCCGTTTCGAAAATCGTCCGGTCGTTATCCGTTCCCTGTCTCAGGGTGTGTTGCCGGGTGGTGGTGCTAAAATCGCTGAACCTCAGCTTCAGTGTAACGCATTTTGCCCGTCTGCCTTTCCGCCGCAAATCGCCGCCGACTCGTTCGCTGAGATAATGCAGCGTGGCTTTGAGCTGATTGCTGTCCCGCGTATCGGTGTTGAAGGTAGTCTCCCGGCTGATTGATTTGGCGGCCCCGCTTTGCCCCACTTTACTCGATCCCATGCCGCGGGCGTGTTCGTGCATCGTCTTACCGTAAGTGCCGAAGCGTCTCTGGAGCGTATCCGGGGACTGGTCGGCCAGCTGCCCGAGCGTTTTGATGCCCATCTCTCGCAGCACCTGACGGCTCTTCGGGCCTATCCCGGGTAGCTTCTCTACCGGCAAAGGACTCAGGAAAGCGCTTTCCGTCCCGGCAGTTACTTCCAGAAGTCCGTCCGGCTTGGATAAATCGGAGGCAATCTTGGCTACTACCCGGTTGGCGGCGATGCCGATGGAAGCGTGGATGCCCAGCTCGTCTTCAATCTGCTTCTTTATCGCCCCGGCCATCTTACGGATGGTGCCGTGCAGCGACTCGAAGCCGGTGACATCCAGGTAGGCTTCGTCGAGCCCCAGCGGCTCCAGGAAAGGTGAAAACTCGGCCACTATCTCCATAAACCGGGCCGAAGCATCACGGTAGCGGCTGAAATTGCCTTCGATGAAAATGGCCTGGGGGCAGAGCCGGCTGGCCGTTGCCAGAGGCATTGCCGAATGCAGCCCGTAGGCACGGGCTTCGTAAGAGGCGGCTGCCACCACTCCCCTGCGGTCTGGACGTCCACCCACCACCACCGGTTTACCTTTCAGCCCCGGGTTTAGCGCCTGCTCTACGGAAACGAAGAAGGCGTCCAGGTCAATGTGCATTATCCGTGGCGTCATAGCTGACCACCCGTTCTACAGGTAGATGATGCGGACTGCTTTCATCGGGCAGGCCCGGACGCAATCGCCGCAGCCCCGGCAGGTGGTGGGGTGAAACATCGGGATTTCATACGGACCTTCCTGCTTGATTAGCTTGTGCGGGCACGCCACTACTGCGGCACATATCCCGCCAGAACACTTTTCCGCCTGGCACTTGTCGAAGACCACCATGGCTGATTTCTTCGGCATCCGTCTTTACTTATCCCTCTTTTGCTAGCTGCTCAAGCTCTTCTTCCAGCTCTTCGAGCTTCTGCCACATCCACGGTTTTACCGAGTGGGCTGGCCACTGCGCCTTCAGCTCGGCAAGCTCACGTTCTATCTCTTCTTTTCTTCCCACAGATTTGTGTCCTCCCGTGTCTGCTGGTGACGCGCTTTTTATCCGGCGTTCCAGCACGCTCCTTTCCAGAAGTACACGCCGCTGACAGCCGGTGCATTTCAGCCCGATGTCAGCTCCCAGGCGCACCACCTGCCATTCCCGGCTCCCGCAGGGGTGCGGCTTGCGGAGTTGAACAATATCTCCCAGATTTATCTCCATCTGCTGGTGCCTCTTTAGAACGGCGGTTACCGGCTCGCCGGCGGCCGGTATTGATTGATGCGGTCACGCAGTTCAGCGGCAGAACGGCGAGCGGCCCGGGCAAAATTTTTCCCCCCGGAGGCGAAAATAATCTGGCGTGAGGAGTTTATTATCACTTTATCTCCGTCTTCGTTTACTCCATTGCGCACCGTTTCCGCCAGGTCACCGCCCTGGGTGCCGACGCCGGGAACGAGCAGCAGCATATCCGGGTGACTCCGCCGAATTTGTTTCAGCTCTTCCGGGTAGGTGGCTCCCACCACCAGCCCCAGGTTCCCCTCCGTATTCCACTGGCTGACTTTATCAGCGACTATTTCGAAGAGGGGCCGCCGGTCATCACCGTTACCAGCCTGCAGCGATTGAAAATCGGTTGCTCCCGGGTTTGAAGTCCGGCAGAGCACGAACACTCCCCGCTCCCGGTACTGAACAAAAGGCTCAACCGAATCGAAACCGAGGTAGGGGCTGACCGTCGTCGCATCAAAGTTGAAATTGGTGAAGATGGCGCGGGCATACGCCCTGGCGGTATTGCTGATATCGCCCCGCTTGGCGTCGCCGATGACCGGTATGTCCGCCGGGACACAGTCCACCGTGTGTCTCAGAATATGGAACCCGTTATCCCCCAGCGCTTCGTAGAAGGCAAAGTTCAGCTTGTAGGCGCAGACCAGGTCTGCGGTCGCCTCAATAATCGCTTTGTTGAAATCGGGTACGGAGGTTGACGTCGGTATCCGTTCGGCGTCCGGGTCGATCCCTACGCAGAGCAGGCTCTGGTTACGTCTGGAAGCCTCCGCCAGCTTGGACGTGAAGCTCACCTTATCCTCCCCGCGGCTGCATCACTCCGGCCGGCGCGCGGTGGCTGCCGCGTGGCGGTAGCTTATTGATGTGTAATCTCATACTGGGTTTCCAGTGCTTCGGAGGGAAGCATGTTGGCCAGGATTTTCTGTAGCGCCATGGTATGACTGCACAGACCCCAGGTGGAGAAAAAATTGCATGAGCAGTGCCACTTGCCGTCCCGGTAGCCCGTGTCATAGTTATCGTTTTCGCCGCGGAACTTCACGGAAAGCTCTGAGAAGGTAATCCGGTCCTTTTCCTGAGCGTAGAGCTTGGCTTTCTCGATTTTGCCGATCAAGCTTGACTGCATGACTCTTCCCTCCTCAATTTAAAAAGCACTGGCTCATAATGGCGCAGTGCTTTTTTCTACTCCCGTATTGCGGAAAACGGTCTTACCCATCTTGTGCCAAACCTCTCATCTGCTTGCTATTGTACCTTTTTCCGGATGGAGAAGTCCAGCGGGGGGACAGCCTTCAAATCGGTTCTTTTACTTGCTTGAATACGTTTTTTGGGTTAAAATCAGTATAGAAAAAAACTTCGAGGTGAATTCCAGTGCCCGTGTATGAATATGAGTGTGGCGTCTGTCAGTGCCGTTTTGAGAAAAGGCAGAGCTTTAACGACAAGCTCGAGGCCACCTGCCCCACCTGCCAGGGAAGGGCCCGCAAAGTTTTTTACCCGGCACCGATTATTTTTAAAGGCAGCGGCTTCTACGTAACCGATAGCCGCAAAGCTACCGGACCGGAGGTGAGCAAAGAAACTAAGCCCAGCGCTTCCGGTGCTGTCTCTACCCCGGCCAAAGACGGGGGAAACGGAAAATAGGTCTATGAAGGCGCTGCTGCAGCGGGTTACCAGCGCCTCTGTCAGCGTGGCAAACGAAGAGTCGGGCAGGATTGGCCGCGGACTGGTGGTCTTTCTGGGAGTGGCCGCCGGGGATACAGAAAAAGATGCCCGGTACCTGGCGGAAAAAATCGCTGGGCTGCGTATCTTCGCCGATAAAGACGGTAAATTCAACCTTTCCGTTCTGGATATTCAGGGTGAACTGTTGCTCGTGAGCCAGTTCACCCTGCTGGCGGACACCCGTAAGGGCCGCCGGCCCAGTTTCACTGATGCCGCCCCGCCCGGCACGGCGGAGAAGCTGTTTGATTACTTTGTGGCGCGGGTTAAAGACACCCGGCTGGGAGTGGCCGCGGGGCGTTTTCAGGCTTATATGCACGTTGAAATCCAGAATAACGGTCCGGTAACCATCCTGCTGGATAGCCGGGAAAAAGTCTGAAACTGGTCGCAAGAGATAACAATATTGATTGCAACCGCTTGTAATCTTCGCCACCGTCTGCTGTGCTGTTTGGTGTTAGGAGCAACTTCGATGCTATAACCAGCAAATTTGTTGCTCTGGGCTACCGCCTGACCCTTCAGCGGATGATGGTGCTGTCGGCTATTGAGAATAGCGATAATCATATCAGCGCCGAAAAGATTTACGCCCGGGTTGTCGCTAATTACCCCCACGTTAATATTTCCACCATTTACCGGACCCTGGAACTGCTTAAGCGGCTGGGCTTGGTCACGGAAACCGATCTTGGTGGCGGCAGGGTTAGATATCACCCGGCGGACAAAGGGCGTCACCATCGGCAGTCGCAGCCGGAGTATCCTGCGTTCGATGCTGGTGGGGGTGAGCTGGGGCTTGGGCCATACGCTGGTCCTGTTTATTGTTGGCTTCGGCGCGCTGGTGTTGAAACTGACCATTCCGGATAAGCTGGCGCTTTCTATGGAGTTCGTCGTCGGCATAGTTCTCGTTCTGCTGGGTGTTCCCCTGGTAAAACGGCTGTTCCGGGACGGAGTTCATGTCCACTGGCACCGGTACGGAGATACCGGTCATTTCCACGGCCACTCCCATGATGTGAGTCCGCAGGATGATCACTGTCACGTGAGAAGGCCCCTGCTCATCGGCATGGTGCACGGCCTGGCCGGTAGCGGCGCTTTCACCCTGCTGGTTTTAAGCTCCATGCCCTCGGTTCTCCAGGGAATGGTTTTTCTCCTGCTTTTCGGGGTCGGCTCCATACTGGGGATGCTGCTTTTCAGCGGTGTGATTGGCCTTCCCTTCAAACTCGCCGCCGGCGTCTCCGCCCGGCTTAACTTGTGGGTACAGGGAGCCGCCGGCACCGTCAGCATTTTTCGGCTTTTTTATCATGTGGGAAATAGGAGTCGTTCAGGGACTGTTTGTCTTTACCGGCTGATGGTATCCACAACGCACCTGATTTGTAGTTGAGACCACCTTATCGGGGTTAACTCAGTCTTTGCTGAGGCTTTGCGGGTCCATCTCCAGGCTTATATTCAGGGCCCGTGGCGAATGAGTCAGGGCGCCGGCCGATATCCAGTCCACGCCGGAAGCGGCGGCATCGCGGACACTTTCCAGGACAATTCCGCCGGAGGCTTCGGTTATTATGCTTTCGGGCAGAACTTCCACTACCCGGCGCATTTCTTCAGAGTTCATATTGTCCAGCAGTATTATATCGGCACCGCCCGCTACCGCTTCCCTGGCTTCTTCGACGCTGGACACTTCTATCTCGACAGGCACGCCCGGGGGGGCATGCTTCTTTGCCTTTGCCGTGATTTCTCTCAGGCTTATTCCCATGGCCCGCAGTGCCACCAGGTGATTATCTTTTACCAGTATCCCGTCACCCAGATGCAGGCGGTGGTTCTTCCCGCCCCCCATCCGCACCGCATATTTCTCCAGAAACCTGAAGCCGGGAGTTGTTTTCCGGGTATCGGTAATTTCTGCCTTGAAGCCTTCCGTTTTCGCCGCGTATTCTGCGGTCCGGGTGGCGATGCCACTCAGTCTCTGTAGAAAGTTGATGGCGGTGCGCTCGGCTTTGAGGATGCTGTTTGCCTTGCCGGTGACTATCGCTACGCTTTCTCCCGGCCGGACCCTGGCGCCATCTTTCACCAGAATCTCCACCTCCAGAGATGAATCGACACGTCGGAATACTTCCTTCGCTATTTCGATTCCGGCCAGGATTCCGCTTTCCTTGATCAGCACGGATGCTTTTCCTCTTAAATCGGCCGGTATCAATGCTTCGGTGGTTACATCGCCGTGTCCCAGGTCTTCCGCCAGGGCCAGGTCGATGATGTTCTCTACCTGCTCTTGGAATAAACGTTCTTTTTCCACCGGTTATAGCCTCTTTTCCCGTATTTAATTTGCGGTGAAAACAATGTGGTGTTGCCACCGGGGAGAACGGTGCGGAAAGTCAGTCCGGTAATGAGCGCCCCGGCTCTCTTCCCGGAGCAGTGCCGCCTCGGTCATCAGCCGGCCCGTCAGTATCAAATTGCTCAATTCATGAGAAGGCCGGTCCGCAGGCGGCGGCAATGATTTTTCCCATCCCGCCAGGATCTCCGCGGCGTGGATAAGGGTTTCTCCCTGACGGATAATGCCCACGTTGTCCCACAGGAGCTGCTGCAGGGCGGCAAGACCCGGTTCGGGCAGCGGTTCCGGTTCTTGTCTGAAAGTCGGCAGGTGCTGCATGATCTCTTTTCGAACCACTCTGGAGGTTTTCTGCTTCTCCTGCCTCACCGTTTTTTCGATGATTCTCTTGCTGAAAACAACCACTTCCAGCAGAGAATTTGAAGCCAGGCGGTTGGCGCCGTGTACCCCGGTACAGGCGGTTTCTCCGGTAGCAAACAGCCCGGTAAGGCTGCTTTCTCCCCAGCTGCTGGTCTTGATGCCTCCCATCATGTAGTGGGCGGCCGGCGCCACCGGTATCTGTTCCCGGGTAATGTCCAGTCCGTGGGAGAGGCAGAACTGGTAAATATGAGGAAAGCGAGTGGTAATGCGCTCCGGCGGCAGGTGGGTAACATCAAGGAAGACTCTATTTGACCCCGTTTTCTGCATCTCTTTGAGTATGCCGCGGGTTACCGCGTCGCGCGGGGCCAGGTCTCCTTGCGGGGCGTAATCGGTCATAAAGGGTCGGCCGCTTCCATTGCACAGCCTGCCCCCTTCTCCCCGGACCGCTTCGGAGATAAGGAAAAGAGGCACTCCGGGCAGGTGCAGCGTGGTGGGGTGAAACTGGAAAAATTCCATATCGGTGATTTCAGCTCCGGCCTTGTAGGCAAGGGCAATCCCGTCTCCGGTGGCGATGTCCGAATTGGTGTTGAATTTGAAAAGCTGACCGGCACCGCCAGTAGCCAGAACAAGGTTACCGCATTCGAATTCTTTTATGGCACCGGTGCGGCTGTCCAGGGATTTTACGCCTCTAACCGCGCCGCCTTTGACCAGTATCTCGGTGGCCAGGCAGTCTTCACTCACTTTTATTCCGGAAGACCGCACCCTCCGGCTCAGGGTGACTTCAATATGCTCACCGGTAGCGTCTCCGCCGGCGTGGAGGATGCGTGGTACGCTATGGGCTGCTTCTGTGGTGAGTGCCACTTGACCGCTGAGGGTATCGAAAGGAACTCCCAGTTGTACCAGTTCGGCGATGCGTGCCGGCGCTTCCCCGGTGAGTATGCGTACTGCCTCCTCGTCGCACAGGCCGGCGCCGGCGTTTACGGTATCCCGGTAATGCAGTTCCGGAGAGTCTTTGCTGCCGATAGCGGCGGCGATGCCTCCCTGAGCGTACTTGGTGTTACAGTCATCTATGTTCCCTTTGGTAATCACCAGTACGCTACCCTGCTCTCTGGCCAGCAGGGCGGTATAAAGACCGGCGATGCCGCTACCGACGATAATATAATCGTAGTAGTTCATCTGTTAGTTCTGTCTCATGCCGGCAGACTGACGGTTTAACCGCTCTATTTCTCGCGCCGGCCGACCACGCTGTTTCGAGCTATCCGCATCGTCGCGCCGGACTCTACCTTGAGGACGAGGCTATCATCGCTCAGGCTCTCCACCGTTCCGTAGATACCGCCCGCGGTAATAACCCGGTCTCCCTTCCGCAGTTCCGTCATCAGTTCTTCGTGCTCTTTCTGACGCTTGCGCTGGGGGCGTATCATCAGGAAGTAGAACACGCCGAAGATAAGGGCGATGAAAATAAGGATTGACCAGTCGAATCCCTCCGCTTCACCTCCGGGTGGGACACAGCCTCCCAGCAGGGCAACCGCGGCAAGCAGCAGCCCGGCAAATAGGACCAATTTCGGCATTCCTGTGCTTCTCATTTTTCCTCCTTGTGTCGGTTAGACTCGCTTCCCCTGAAGTGACCAGGGGCCCGTTTTTTCAATCTTAACATCGAGTAATTGTCCCAGGCAGTCGCTGTCGTCGCGGAAAAAGACCAGCTTGTCGGTGCGGGTTCGTCCCTGCCACTTGTCTTTTGCTCTCTTTTCTACCAGCACTTCCACCGTTTCTCCCCGCAGCCGGGCATTTTTCCCGGCAACGATTGCTTCCTGCAGCGCTTCTATCTCATTTAAGCGCTCCTTTTTCACCGCCCTCGGTACGTCATCCTCGAGATCCCGCGCTGCGATGGTTCCTTTTCGCGGTGAATAGGCAGCTACGTGAACGGTATCGAACTTCAACTCAGTTAACAAATCGACTGTTTCCCGGAACTGCTCGTCGGTTTCCGAAGGAAAACCGACGATGACATCCGTGCTCAGGGCGACACCGGACACGGTCTGACGCAGGCGGTTGACCAGCCGGCGGTACTCCGCTATGGTATAGCCCCGCCGCATTGCCCTCAGTATGCCGTCGCTGCCTGCCTGGACAGGGAGGCTGAGCTGCTCGCAGACCTTGTCCAGAGACGCCATCGCCTGGATGAGTTTGTCACTGATGTCCTTGGGATGGTTGGTCAGGAAGCGTATTCTTGCCAGCCCACTTATCCGGTTCAGCTCGGCTAGCAGGTCGGCCAGGTCCGGCTTACCGGGCAGGTCGTGTCCGTAAGAGTCCACGTTCTGGCCCAGCAGGATAACTTCTTTTGCCCCCCGTCTTACCAGCTCCCTGACCTCGCAGATAATCTCGGAAACGGGTCGACTCTTTTCCCGGCCGCGCCGGTAGGGGACAATGCAGTAAACGCAAAAATTATTGCAGCCCTGGATAACCGGCACGAAGGCGCCGGGAGACGGGTGCCGTGGCAATGCCGGTGACGGTTCGTCTTTCTCCAGCCACGGCGGGTCGCCTCCCGCCGGGAAAAAATAGTCAATCTGGGGGAAGTCCTGCTCGAGGTGTTTGACTCCGGAATCAATCATACATCCGGTAAGTGCCAAGGTCATTGGCTGCTGTGCCTTAAGCGCCCTCAGTGAATTCAGCTTGTTCACCACTCTGTTCTCGGCGCTCTGCCGCACCACGCAGCTGTTGAGCACTATGATATCGGCTTCTTCGGCGCTGTCTACCGTCTGATGTCCCTTTTCTTCCAGGTAGCTGCCCAGCCTTTCAGACTCCGCCTTGTTCATCTGGCAGCCTATAGTCCAGATATAATATTGTGACATAATCTCTTTTCCGGCGGTAATAGCAGACCCCTTTTTCAGGGGGGCGGTCAGTCTGGCTGTAAACTGTGGCGGAGGGGGTGGGATTCGAACCCACGACCCCGATTTCTCGGGGTAAGCGCTTAGCAGGCGCCCGCACTAGGCCACTATGCGACCCCTCCCCCAGTCTTGCCGGGTTATTTCACGCCTTTTTAATATAGCATAACCCCCCTGTTATACTCAAATCTACCCGTATGTCTGGAGAGCCGTCCTCCGCTGTGTTATCATTACTTCCGGGGTGGTTATGGAAATTAACGTCCTGATTGATGAGAGTATTGCCGGCTGTCCCGGGCCGGAATGGTTTCGTGAGGTGACTCGCCGTGTCCTTGCCATTCAGGGTATCGACGATGATGTTGAACTCGGCCTGCTGGTTACTACTCTTGACCGCATCCAGGAGTTGAACCGGAGCTACCGGCAGATTGACCGCCCCACGGACGTACTCGCTTTCGCTATGGACTCCGGGAAAAAACCCGGGGAAGAACCGCTCTCGTTTGTTACCCCTCCCGATGGTCTAAGGCACCTGGGTGAGATTGTCCTTTCCTGCTCCCAGGCCGCCGCGCAGGCGCGGGAGCAGTCCCACTCCGTGGAGAGAGAGCTGGAGATTCTGCTGGTGCATGGAGTGCTCCATCTGCTCGGCTACGATCACGTCGAGCCCGAGCAGGAGCGCTTGATGAAAGCCAGGGAGGCGGAGATTCTGGCTGCCCTGGAAGGATCGTTCTAGCGCCGCGCTGCTCCGATAATTTCGGCCGGGTCATTAACCCCGCGTTTTTTCATAAACCTTTCGATGCCGTGCAATACATCGAGCGGGGCAGCCGGATTATTGAAGCTGGCCGTGCCTACCTGGACTGCGCTCGCTCCCGCCATGAGAAACTCTATGGCGTCGTTGCCGGTGGTAATTCCGCCGCAGCCGATAACCGGTATTCCCACGGCGCGGGATACCTCGTAGACCATAAACAGGGCGACCGGTTTTATCGCCGGCCCGGATAACCCTCCGCTCCGGTTGCCGATAACCGGCCGCCGGGTAAGGGTATCTATCGCCATACCCTTCAGCGTATTGATGAGGGAAACGGCGTCGGCTCCGGCCTCGGCCACGGCGGCTGCCACTTTAATGATGTCGCCGGTGTTGGGGGTAAGCTTTACCATAAGCGGCAGTGATGTCGCCGCTCTTACGGCGGCGGTCACCCGCGCGGCGGGCCCGGCCGTGGTGCCAAACTCGGCGCCTCCTTCTCTGACGTTGGGACAGCTGATGTTTACCTCGATGCCGCTGACCCCCGCCACTCCTTCCAGTGCCCGGGCAATCCGGGCGTATTCATCGATTGTTTCTCCGGCGATGTTGACGATAACCGGCACTTTCCACCCCGCCCATACTGGCGCCTTCTCCCGCACCACGGCTTTTACACCGATGTTCTGCAGGCCGATAGAGTTAAGCATCCCGGAGGCCGTCTCCGCCAGGCGTGGCTGCGGGTTTCCCTCTCTGGGTTTATAGGTGGTCCCTTTGCAGATGATGGCACCCAGCCTTTGAATATCGAACAGGCGGGGGTATTCCGTCCCGTAGCCGAAGGTGCCGGAAGCGGTCATCACCGGATTGGCTAGAAGCAGGCCGGTCTTGTGTCCGGGGGCAAGCTGCACGGAGAGTTTCATTTTCCGGAATGATTATATGCCATCTTCAGGCGGCAGGTAAACCCGCTTGCCCGGAAGACATTCTTTAGCCATGGTTTTGCGCACTCTGCCGCCAGCGGCTGATGCCGAAGGAAAGGAACAGGGCCGTACCGCTGATCAGGATAATGGTAGCGCCTGAGGCCAGGTCAAGCACATAAGACAGCCACAGCCCGCTGAAGGTAAATACCACCCCGAAGATGATGGCCAGGAACATCATTTTCTTTATTTCGTGGGTATACTGCCTCGCTATCGCCGCCGGGATGGTCAGCAAAGCGATTACCAGGATAATCCCCACCACTCTTATCAGTACCACCACGGTCAGGGCAATCAATCCCAGTAAAAGCAGATACAACCTCTCCGTGGGCACGCCGGCGATGCGGCTGAATTCTTCATCAAAAGAAATGAGTAAAAACTCTCTGTAGAACAGGGCTACCAGCAGCAAGATGATTCCGTCCAGGATAACCATCAGCGTCAGATCGAAGGCAGGCACGGTCAGAATATTGCCAAAGAGATAGCTGAAGAGGTCCGGGGCGTATCCCGGAGTAAGGCCGATGAAAATAATACCCAGCGCCATCCCCATCGCCCACAGTATACCGATGACCGTGTCCTCCGGGAGCCGGCCGCGGCGGGTTATCAGCCCCATCCCCACGGCTCCGGCCACGGTAAAAACCATCGCTCCCAGTACCGGGTTGACTCCCAGAAAAAAGCCCAGACCTATGCCACCGAAGGAGGTATGAGCAATCCCGCCGCTGATAAAGACCACTCTTTTCACCACCACGTAAACGCCGACGATGCCACAGGCTACGGAGGCCAGCAGCCCGGCCAGCAGCGCGTGCTGCATGAAGCTGTACTGGAGCACCTCAATCACTTTTATGCTCCTTAAGGATACGGTGGGGGACCATGCCGTGACTGAGCAGCTGTATCGGACAATTGTAGGTCTTTTCCAACTCGTCAGCGGATATTTCCTTGGAGCCGTGGTAGAAAAGCTGATGATTGAGGCAGGCGATGTCATCTACGTATATGGAAACCGCGCTGATGTCATGGGAGACCAGCACTATCGCCATTTTCTGCTTCAAGCTATCTATGAGCTCGTAAAACTCGGCCTGCATGTTCGGGTCGATGCTGGCCGTCGGCTCGTCCAGGAGGAGTAGTCTGGGGTTGGTTACCAGGGCGCGGGCGATAAAAACACGTTGCAGTTCCCCGCCGGAAAGCCGCCCTATCTGTCGCTCCCGGTAGTCCAGCATTTCCACTGACTTGAGCGCGTTTATGGCTACCTGGCGGTCCTCTTCGTTATAGTGCCGGAAAGCTCCCGCCTTGCCATAGCGTCCCATCAGTACCACGTCGAGGACTTTGATCGGAAAATCGCGGTCGAACAGGGTATGCTGTGAGATATAGCCGATGTACCGTCTCCCTTTTTCGGCGCTCTGTCCCATCACGGTGACCCGGCCGCGGCTGGGCTTTATCAGGCCCAGAATAACCTTGAGCAACGTGGTCTTGCCGCCTCCGTTGGGCCCGATGATGCCGATAAAATCATTGGACTTTATGCTCAGGTTAACGTCCTCTAACACGGAAAGACCGTCATAATATACCCATACGTTCTCCAGCCTGACTATCTCTTCAGCCATATCTCGCTCCATTAGTCCGGTTTGCTTTGCTTTAGCTTCAGGATTGGGATAGTAGCAGTTTAGCACAATCACGGCTGGTTGAGAATAAGCAAAAAGGGGCTGTTCTTCCGAACAGCCCCTTTTTCTTCGCTGAGGCCCGGTTTTTACTCCAGTGGCGTCAGCGTCAACAGCTTTTTGGCGATTTTCGGGTATTTGGCGATAAAAAGCAGTTCGTCTTCGACGAGTGGCTTCTGCGATTCCACGTTGGCATACCTGGTCAGCTCCAGGATTTCATTGGTCTCTTCCCGGCTGGAAAACTCCACCTCCATTTTCCCCATCAGGTGCCTGAAACCGGAAATGCCGCTGTATTGTCCGGAGATTATTTCCCGGCCGGTTTCCACAAACTGTGGTTCTCCCCTCCCCAGCTCTCTGTAGCCGTACAGCTCGTAGTTTTCCGGGTCCTTCAGTACGCCGTCAGCGTGTATTCCTGAAGAATGGGCGAAAGCATTGGCCCCCACCCCAGGATGGTTTATCGGTATGGGCACATCAAAGGCGTATTCGGCAAACTTGGCAATCTTCCACGCTTTGGAGAGCTTGATCTGGTGTCCCAGTTTGTACTTTTTGGCAAACTCCTTGGACCTGGTCACCGCCAGTACCACCGCCACCAGGTCGGCGTTGCCTGCTCTCTCTCCAATGCCATTGACCGTGGTATTGATATACACGTCCTGCCCGCCGTCAATAGTTCCTTTGGCTCCGGCCAGGGAGTTAGCCACGGCCATCCCCAGGTCTCCGTGGCAGTGTACTTCCAGGGGCATTTTTGTGCTTGCGGCCAGTGCCCGCATAGTCTCGTAAATGGTAAATGGGTTGTCATAACCGAGCGTATCGCAATACCTTAGTCTTTCCGCGCCGTGTTTTTTGGCCGCCAGGCCAAACTTTACCAGGAAATCCAGGTCGGTGCGGGAGGCATCTTCTGCGTTCACCCCGACGGTCTCGGCCCCGGCCGTGAGGGCAGCCTCCAGCGCTTCGGTCATATCGTTTATGATGTCTTCTTTTTGTTTTCTCCCCTGGAATTTGCCGTCAATCATCTGGTTGGAGGTGGATACGGAGATGTTCAGGTGCTTGATACCGGGAACCAGTTTGAAAGCGGTTTCCACGTCGCTGGGGAGCGCCCTGATCCATCCTTCCAGGCGGATGGGACTCAGTACTCCTATTTCGGCCAGCTCCAGATTGGCCTGGAGGTAGCGCGATTCGTGCTTGGTGGTCGGGAAGCCGAACTCGGACTGGAATATACCCAGTTCGTTCAGGTACTTGTTTATCAGCGTTTTTTCCAGCTTGGACAGGCCTAGCTTGGCGGTCTGTACTCCGTCACGGTTGGTTACGTCAATAAAAAATATCTTTGGCATCTGGTTTTCTCCTGCTGGATTTGCCGAATCGGCGAGTGGTGGTAAATCAAGGTATGCTTCATCTTAGCATACCCGTAAGGTTTCTACAATATGGTATTCAGGCGTTGTTGCTGCTCTAAGTACACAGGTAAAGCAGCCCCTGGGACTGAGGTCTCCCTTCCGTTTGACACCCGCCGGGTGGGGTGATAGATTGGAAATGAGTGATTCAACCGGAAAACTCCGCCAGCCGGCCTGGTCCTGTTTGATGTCCATGCACGTAGGAGTATGCAAGATTCATTTCCGATTGCCGGAAAACTCCTCTCTTAAAGGTAAACGGCAGGTCTTGAAGTCCATTGTCAGCCGCGTGAGAAACCAGTTCCATGTTTCTGTAGCTGAGGTTGATAACCATGACCGCTGGCGAATGGCCACTCTGGGCATTTGCTGCGTGAGTAATGACAGCCGTCACGCTGACGAAGTCCTTTCCCGCGTGGTCTCCTTCATTGTCAATAGCCGGTTCGAGGTGGAGGTGCTCGATTATGAAATCGAGATACTGCCCGTCTAGAGAGGGAAAAACATAGGTGGATACCCTCGCCTTCCTGCATCATCTCCAGGGGCAGCCTGATTATGCCGGCCAGATGGTCCACGTTGAGCACATTCCACCCCGGCGCGCTCGTTATGCTGAACTGGAACGCCCTTTACCGCCGGCGCTTTATCAGTGTTTGCGGGCGCGGGATCTCCTGCCGCTCTATACCCACCAGGCGGAGGCGATAAATCAGGTGCGCCGCGGAGAAAACGTCATTGTCGCCACCTCCAGCGCCAGCGGCAAGACTCTTTGCTATAACCTGCCGGTGGCGGAGACACTCCTGTCAGGCAAGAATTACCGTGCTCTCTACCTCTTTCCCACCAAGGCGCTGGCACAGGACCAGTGGCGCGCCTTGTATCAGCTTTTCTGTCCGGGATATTTTTCCCGGGAGGAGATGGCCACCTTCGACGGCGATACGCCCCGTGAGGATAGAGCGGAAATACGGCGCCAGGCCCGGCTGATACTGACCAACCCGGATATGCTGCACCTCGGCATCCTGCCCAATCACCAGTTCTGGGCGAGCCTGCTGCGCAACCTGAAATACGTGGTGGTGGATGAGGCGCATACCTACCGCGGTGTTTTTGGCACCCACGTCTCCGGGGTTTTACGCCGCCTGCGGCGCCTCTGCGAGTTTTACGGTTCCAGTCCGCAGTTCATTTGCTCTTCGGCAACCATTGCCAACCCGCAGGAGCACGCGGAAAGGCTGACCGGACTGCCCTTTACCGTCATCGAAAGTGACGGCTCTCCTCGTGGCGGCAAAGAATTTGTCTTCTGGAACCCTCCGCTGGTGGGTAAAGACAAAAGCACCCGCCGCAGCACCAACAGCGAAGCTACCTCTATTTTTACCGAGCTGGTGGACAGGGAAATTCGCTCTCTGGCTTTTACCCGTACCCGCCGTCTTACCGAACTCATTTACCTCTACGCCCGCCGGCAGCTGACCGATATGGGGCGACGTCACGCCGACCGGATTAGACCCTACCGGGCCGGTTATCTGCCCGGGGACAGGCGCCGGATAGAGAAAGAATTTTTCCAGGGTGAGCTCCTGGGAGTGGTGGCTACCAGCGCTCTGGAGTTGGGCATCGATATCGGTGACCTGGATGCCACTGTCCTGGCCGGCTACCCGGGGAGTGTATCCAGTACCTGGCAGCAGGCGGGAAGGAGCGGCCGCAGTCAGGGCGCCTCTCTGAGCTTCCTGGTTGCTTTGAATAATCCCCTGGACCAGTATTTTATGCGCCACCCGGAATCTTTTTTCCGCAGTAATTTCGAGCACGCCCTGGTCAACCCGGGCAATGCCTATATTCTACGGGCGCATCTGCTTTGCGCCGCCTGGGAATGCCCGCTTACTGAAGGCGATGCCCGCATCTTCGGGCCCGATTACACCCGGGAAAGAACTTTCCTGGAACAGCAGAAGGCGCTCCGGGAGCACCACCGCCGGTGGTATCTTGCGCCGGCTATCTCTTATCCGGCCCAGTCCGTGAATATCCGCTCTACCACCGGCCATTACTACTCCGTGGTGGATACCGCCACGGACTCCTTGCTGGAGACGGTGGAAGCTGACGTGGCCTTTTTTCAGGTGTATCCCGGTGCCGTTTATCTCCACCAGGGAGAATCTTTTCTGATTACCCGGCTGGATCTGACCGGCCACACCGCCTTCGCCGAGCCCACAGACGTCACCTATTATACCCAGACCAAAGAACTGACTGATTTGCATATCAACCGCGTTATCCGAAAGAAAAGTGCCGGCAGGGTAAACGTGTGCCTGGGCGAGGTCACGGTAACCACGGCCGTAGTTGGTTTCAAGAAAAAGGCCCAGTTTACTGATGAGGTGGTCGGTGAGGAACCCCTTGACTTGCCCTCCTATTCTTTCCCTACCGTGGCGCTCTGGTTTGATTTGCCCTCGGGGGTCCCTGACCGCCTTGCTGAATCTGAGCTGGACTTTGCCGGCGGCCTGCACGCCGTGGAGCATGCCGCTATCGCTATCCTGCCTCTCTTTGCCCTCTGCGACCGTAACGATATCGGCGGTGTCTCCATGACTCTTCACCCGGATACCGGTCGGGCGCAGGTCTTCATCTATGACGCTCATCCCGGCGGTATCGGCATCGCTGAAAAAGGCTTTGACCTGCTGGAGGAATTATGGCAGACCACCCTGCGGGCGATCCGGGAATGTCCCTGCCGGGAAGGCTGCCCGAGCTGTATCCACTCACCCAAGTGCGGGAATAATAACCAGCCCCTGGACAAGCAGGCCGCTTGCCTGACGCTGGAAGCGCTGCTGGAGAAAGGGTAAGATATGAACAATCGGACAACGTTTCTGGAGGTATTCAAATAGATATCAGACAAGCCTTAAAGCGCAGTCACGATAGCTGGTTCGGCCGGGCGATGCGTCTCTTCGACCGGCCTGTGGTGAGCGACGAGATCTGGACGGAACTGGAGGAGCTGCTGGTGCTGGCAGATGTAGGCGTCAGTACCACGGAAAAGCTTATTGATAGAGTAAAGCAGCGGATAACGCGGGAGAAGGGTGAGAGCGGCGAGCGCGTGCGCGCTGTCTTGAAGGAAGAGATGGTCTCCTTTTTACGGTTGCCCCCGCCGGAAGTGGTGGAAAGCCGGTCTTCACCCCACATCACGCTGGTGGTAGGCGTCAACGGCGGCGGCAAGACAACCTCTATCGCCAAGCTGGCGAAACTCAGAAAGAAAGAGGGAAAGCAGGTCCTCCTGGCGGCGGCGGACACGTTCCGGGCGGCGGCCATTGAACAGCTCAAGCTCCAGGGGGAAAGGGTGGGCGTGGAAGTTATTGCCCACCGGCCGGGTGCTGACCCGGGAGCGGTGGTCTATGATGCTCTGCAGGCGGCGCAGAGCCGGCAGGTGGACGAGGTTGTTATCGATACTGCTGGACGCCTCCATACCAGGATTAACTTGATGGAGGAGTTGAAGAAAGTCAGAAAAGTAGCCGGTCGATTTGATGCTACCGCTCCGCACGAGGTTACCCTGGTTATCGATGCCACTACCGGGCAAAACGGGCTGGCTCAGGCGAAGTATTTCACTGCCGCGGTGGGTGTCACCGAAATCTTTCTGGCCAAGCTGGACGGTACCGCCCGCGGCGGTGTGGTGCTCTCCATCTGCGATGAGCTGGGGATTCCAATCCGGTATATCGGTACCGGGGAAGGGCTGGAAGACGTCAGTCAGTTTGATGCCGCCGCTTTTGTCGAAGCTATCTGTAACTGAGAGGCGGTGGTTTATTTTAGTTCTTTCCGGAGTTCTCCGTGCAGGTGGCCATTCGTGGCTAGGATACCACGGTTCTCCAGGACGGCTCTCTTTCCCTGCCAGTCGGTAACTCGCCCTCCGGCCTCCTCGATAAGCAGGGCGCCGCTGGCGATGTCCCAGGGCCGCAGGCTGCCCCTGACGTAGGCATCTACTCTCCCGCAGGCGATGTAGGCCAGCGTCAGGGAAGCCGAGCCTAGGGACTTCAGACCACGTACCCTTGGCCACAGGGTGCTGACCCGGTCCAGCAGCCGTTTCCCTTCCGCCACATCATAGCCGACGTCAAAACCCAGTACCGCTTCGGATAACAGGGCGCGCTCGGATACCCGGGCCGGCGTGTCATTGAGATAGGCGCCCTCACCCTTTACCGCCCGGAAAAGCTCGTCGTTCACCGGTTCGTAGGTCATCCCCAGTAGGATCTCCCTGTCTCTGGCCAGGGCGATGTTGACGGCATATAACGGGATACCAGCAGCGTAGTTGCCGGTGCCGGCCAGCGGGTCTATAATCCAGGTATAGCCTCGCAGCGGAGTCTCCGGAGCTGACTCTTCAGAAAGTATGCCGGCTTCCGGATATTCCGCGCTGATGACATTCCTGATCGCATCTTCGGACAGAAAGTCTGCGTCTGTAACCGGGTTGTTCGGGCCCTTGTCCCTCACCCCGATATCGCACCCGGCGTGGGTCAGCAGAACGCCCCCTCCCCGTCTGATTGCTCGTGTGGCCACTTCGATTGCCGTACGTCCGTTTCTGGAGACCGGTAAAACGGGCATCACCCCATCTTTCTCCTTAGTCGCGGCTTCCCCAGAGTAGCATTGCGCAGAACACGGTTGCGGCGACGATAACTGCTCCAACGATGGTAAATGTGGTACTGAAACCAAAAAGGTCTATGGAGTAACCTATCGCCGGGGCAACCACTCCGGGCCCTCCCCGGCTGCCGAAATAGTATACGCCGAGGATGGTGGAGCGCCGGTGCTTGGGAACGTGGCTGATGACGTAGGCCTCCACTACCGGCATGCCAAGATGCATCGACATACCGATGATAATCAGGATTGCCCACAGTGCCACTCCGTAAGAGGCCAATGTCATCAGGTAAACCGCCGGCCCGCCGATGAGCCCCACCGCCAGTATTATCGGCACCCTGCCGATACGATCGGAAAGATAACCGCCCAGCGGTCCCGCCCAGATGCCGCCGGAAAACACCAGTGCCTGCATTACCGCCCCCGTTTCTTTGCTGGTCCCGAAATGATCGACGACGAACAGCGGAACAAACGATATTGTCGAATAAATCAGCATCATGCTGGCTATGCCCAGGATGATGAATGCCACCAGTCGCCGCAGGTTTTCCTGAGCGGGCGGTGATTCACCGGCGGCGGTACTTCTTGTCCCGGGCTTGGGTCTTCTTGCCTGTGCCATTCGACCCAGCAGGGTATAAAAGACCAGGCCGAAAACTATGGTCGGTATCGAAAGGCTGATGAAAGTGCCTCTCCAGCCGAGTATCCCGGCGATGCCGGCGGCAATTATCGGCGCCAGAAAGAAACTGAATGTTCCGCCAATCTGGTGCACGCCCAGAGCTCTTCCCCGGTGCTGTGGCTCGACGGATGCGGAAACCAGGGGTGCCGCGGAAGGATGATAGCCACCGCCGGCTACTCCCATCAGCACCAGCAGCACGGCCAGCATGAGGTATGTC
>CAZTMR010000018.1:0-26989 GCA_964615345.1 uncultured Dehalococcoidaceae bacterium
CGAGGCGACCTGTTGTGTTCAGAACATTGCCAGAGGAGCGGCCTGAGGTCACTTCTGATAGATGTATTGACATGGGTGTCAAGAGGAGTGGTTTAGCAGCAATGACCGTTGCCTATGTCTCAAGGTCATCGATGAGCCGAGATTAGTTCAAGGAACCTTGAGTTTGCCCGCAATGCTCCCAAAAGCATAACAGGGAGCCAACAAGACGACCTCAACCAGACTTGTCGGAATTCGTATGCGGTGAGGCGGATGCCGTCCCCCTGGAGCTGTGACCGGAGTTTACTCTCTTCTCTTATTGCGTCTACATTCCTGACCGGCGCTGTCGGATCAGATTCTCGATCTGGCTTATTAGCTCTTCATCAAGCTCTGTTGGGTATTTGAGGCGGGCATACTCCCGAAACTCAGGGAGCTCATTCACCCTCTCGTGGTCAAAATCCGTCAGATGACCGGACGCGGCGAGTATCCTTTCCAATGACATGCCGGTATCCGTCGCTATCTTCTGGCATGATCGCGGAGACGGTCTGTCTTTGCCGGAAAGCCAACGACTGAGGGTAACGTGGCTGACGCCGACGCCGGCAGCCAATTGACCGGGTTTCTTCCCCTCCCGAGATATGGTCTCTCGCAGAAGGCTATCAACAGTATCGGCACTCATGACCAATATCAAGCAGGAGAAAGGTGGCCGGCTGACCTCTCTGCCACCAGCGCTTTAGTGGCTTAACAGCGCTAGGTATGTTGATCAGTAGTTTGGGAAGAATCGCTATCGGCTGATGCCCTTTCATTTGGCTGAGGGTTGGCCAAAAATTTCTGCCTATCCATCTTAACCCGGTGCTGAACAACATTCCAATGACAATACCACTGAGCAAGACGAGCCATGTGTCCACGCTTCTTGTAGATTTGTTTCCCCTCCCCGCTTCTCAGCTTCTGCCTCATCGCCTCCATAAGCGGCTCCCGCCCATCGCGACTTATCGTCCGTGTCTCTCCCCTTGTACATCGCTCCCTTACCGGACATTCCCGGCAAGACTCCCCTCGATAGACTATGAGTGGCGGCTTACCTTCACGTTTCTGCTCCGCCCACCGGTTTAACTCCTTACCTTCCGGGCAAATATAGGTATCTCTCGTCTCATCATAGCGGAAGTTGCTCTTGTGATACCGCTTCTCTCCTTCCTCTTTCTCATCCAGCGCTTCCAGAAAGTTGTCTGGCATATACATGTCCAGTTTCTTCCGCTCGGCATATTCAAGGTTATCATAGGACGAGTAGCCGGCATCGGCGGTGCTCTTGTCAGGCAAGGCCCTAAGATTCCGCTCCACCTGTTCCACCATAGGCTCGAACTCAGCATGATCAGTGGCATTCTGGCTGACATCCGCTGCCACGATCACCTGATCCTTGTCATCCACCGCTATCTGTCCATTGTGGCTGGGTTGAATCACCCCGCGGCTGTCTTTCATGAGCCGGGAGTCAGGTTCCGTCACATTCACCTTCTCCAGCTTCTCCCGCTCCAGTACCTCCATCGTTTCCTGGAGCTTCTTCAGACGGTATTCCTTCTTCCTCAACTCCGTCGCTATCTCTGAGCCATCGCCATCGGGGTGTATCAGGTCCTCCAGTTCATCTATCTTGGTTGATGACTCAATCATCTGACGTATCTGCTCCTTGATCCGCGCAATCTCCTTCTCCAGGCCCTCTCTGTCCTGGTCTGTTTCACCGAGGCATTTGCCTTCAGTTTGGTGCCATCGAAGGCAATGTGCCCCAATCCTACCATGCCTAAAGAGGCACATAGCCTCACCATCTCCACAAACAAATTGGGAAGTACAACGGCATGCTCGGCGCGGAAAAGACAGATCGTTCGGAAATCGGGAAATTGCAGACCTGACAGGAACATGAAGGCGGTATCCGTTTTCAACTCCTGCGCAATACTTCGTGAGCTGTAGATCTCTCGGCTGTAGGCGTAGATGATCACTTTCAACATCATGGCCGGGTGGTAAGCTGGTGCTCCACCACCCTCATACTTGGTAAACAGTGGCGATAAATCCATGATATCCACCACTTCGTTGACAATGCGTGCCTCATGGTCCTCGGGTACGAATTCATTGAGCGAAGGGGGAAGCAGCAGCCCTTGACACTGACTGTATTCCCTGAATATCTTCATCCGCACTTACCTCCGGGAGAAGCATCCTTTACGCACATTATACCCCTATGCTCCGCAGACGGCTACCTCTCCATCGGACTTTTTGGACAACCTGAAAAGGAAGAATTTTTGCAAAATCGCATCATAAACCCCTTGACAACACCCTGAATTGGTGATATATTGGTATGTGATATATTAATATCACAAGGAGGGCCCAATGCCAAGAGAGACGGATACTCGCTTTCACGTCTTGCGGTACATTCGGGACTTCATTCGGGAAAACCGCTACCCTCCAACCGTGAAAGAGATACAGCTGGGCCTGGGATTCTCCTCGCCCAGGCCCATACAGCATCATCTGGAGAGGCTGAAGCGGGATGGGCTTATCGAGCATAGACCGCTCAAGTCCAGGGGAATTCGGCCAATAGACGGGAGTCAGCTCACAGAGGAAGTACCTCTACTTGGCTCCATCGCCGCCGGAGAGCCAATTGATGTGCCCACTCCGGACACCTGGCACATTGTCGCTGAGGAGATGATTCAAGTGCCACCCGACTTGCTACCCAAAAACATTCAGGCCTTCGCCCTGAGAGTAAGGGGGAAATCCATGATTGACGCCTTCGTTGACGACGGCGACATTGTAGTTCTTGAAGCGATACCGTCGGTCGAGAACGGTCAGATGGTAGCCGCCTGGCTGATAGACGAAGAAAGGGCCACCTTGAAGAAGCTGTATCCAGAGCCTGGACGCATTCGCCTGCAGCCGGCCAATGAAAGCATGGAGCCCATCTACGTTGACCCGGATAATCTGCTGATACAGGGAAGGGTAGTCGCCGTGCTTAGGAAATATGAGTTGGGGCTCAGCTAACAATATAACCTGGGATGGGCCGAGACAGGGAAAGGCCACGCAAGTAGCGTTCAGAGAGGAGGATTGAACCATGAAGCAAGAGGAGAGGAAAGCGCTCGTCGAAGCCGCAGAAGTGGAGGCTAAATTGGTGGGGCCATCGCAAAAAATGATTTATCTGGGTCCGGACCAGGGGTTGGCTTGTCGCACCTGCGGTGCCAGTGTCAAGCACGGCTGGGCATGTGGTCAAAAAGCGTGCACAGCGTACTGGTATTGTCCGAACTGTGATGAGTTCCTTGAGTGGTGCGGCTCCGGGGTGACTGACCAAATGACGGAGGAGTCCCGGACATCCATGAGGTCTTTCCTTAGATACATCATAAACCGCTCCCAAAAAGGCGAGGGCAATCACGAGGGTTAAGAGAAAGAAGGAGCAGGCAGTCGGCGTCAGTCAGGACGTGGAGGCCAAGATGCTCCAGACTGAGCTCGCTGGTGAGCTGGCGGCAGTGCTTGAGCCGATATTGAGTCCGCAAGTCAAAGAGGCCTTCGCCGACTCCCTGAAGTACAAGTCAGATGAGATGCTGACGAAGGTGAAGTCAGCAGTTGAAGCCGGTGAGAAGCCCAAGCTCAGGAGACGGACGGGACGTGCCTGTTTTTGGAAGTCGCTGGGACGGAGATTATGCTTTAGCAAGCAGGTTGAGATAGTGTTAAGAAGGATGGCGACAACCTCGTTGAGCCTGTCACATCATCCGGGCAGTAGAAAACAAGGTGGAGCCTCTCTTCAAGGCGGAGGGAGGGCAACGTGTCTGGGGAGACAGAACGAAAAACGAGAATACTCCTTGCCGATGGCCACTACATCGTGCGGCAGGGCATACGGCGAATCTTTGAGGATGAGCCAGACATGGACGTGGTTGGCGAGGCCAGTGACGGCGAACAGGCGGTCAGGCTGGCTGGGGAACTCAGGCCCGATATAATCGTTATAGAAGCTCGCCTGGGCAAGCTGGACAGCGTGGAAACCACAAAGCGAATCAAGGCGCAGCATCCAGAAGCGTGCATTCTCGTATTGACAGCATACGACGATAGCGAACATGTTGCGGATATGCTTAAATCTGGTGCTGGCGGCTGCCTGTTGAAAAGTGCTGACGGCGACAAACTGGTGAAAGCTATCCGATTCATGAGAGAGGGAATGTTTGTGTCCGACCCCCTCGTGGAGCAAAGACTTGTAAAGCGGATGTCCGGCCGGGACAGAGTTGACGTCAATCCGGCCGAGCACCTGACTCGTCGAGAGTTCCAGGTGCTCCGATTAGCGGGCAAGCGTATGAGCAACCGCGAAATTGCCTATCACCTCGGTCTCACCGAGGGGACGGTGAAGGGACACTGCGTACACATCTTCAGCAAGATGGGAGTGAGTTCTCGCACCGAGGCGGTTCTCGAGGCCATAAAACGCGGCTGGGTGAGCCTTGAGGACGAGTCCGCTGAGCCACCTTGACAGCCTATCAGCGGCGTGTGATAGACTAAAGCATCAGGTGAGGTGAGCAGATGAGCAGAGTCAGTATCAAAGTAGACGCAGTCGCCGATGCATACGGCCTGGAGGAAGCGGCCAGGCTGTTGGGAAAAGGCGAGGCCACTATCTGGCGGTGGATTAGAAGCGAGAAAATACTGGCCGTCAGGATTGGCGGCCGTACCCTTATCCCTGAGAAGGAAATAGAAAGATTGCAAAAAGAGCCAGACCTACCCGAGCGGGCAAACGGGTAGGTCTTTTTCAGGCTTCAGTTATATTGGTGTCTGAGACTGTACGATGACTGCGCAATCAATGTCGAACAGACCAAGGTCGGTTGTTACCATGGCTCCGGTGCCATGTCTCTCAACCATAACTTTAGTTATGGGTCTCCAGCATCCGCACCTGAACCCCATTCAGGTGCGCTACCTGGCTGCGCTACACCCCGAGCCAAAACGGTCACTCCTGAATTATACTAGCACAGTTTGACCTCCAGGGACAATACGGTCAGGAAAGGCAGGCCGTACCGGGCTAACCCTCTTCCGGCAAGAGATAGACGTTCTTCCGCACCTCCGTCAGGTGGGGGTTTTTTACCTCGGCCGTGGTATAGACCAGAGAAATACCGTTTTCCTCCAGGAAGGTGGTGTTGGCGGAACCGCCTTGCAAGAAACGATAGGCCTCTTCATCGCGGGGGGTGGGGAAAGCGTGTATCCGGGAATAAGCCGGTCTGCCGGTTACGGCGGTGAAAGCGGTGGCTTTCCACGGGTCAAGAATGGCCGTGCCTTCAACGGCGGGCAGGTTTTCTCTTATCCAGACAAACGCCCGGTAGTCCGCGGTATCAATCATCTGATAGTAGCCGGTATCCTGACGGGCAGGGATGATAACCGCCAGGGTAGCCGCTGCCAGCGCCAGAGCCAAGGTCTTGCCGGCGTGACGGGTGAGGAGGGGGGGTATTTTTATCCGGGGGAAAAGGTTTTCCGGCGGCTGAAATTCCTTTACACCGGCCAGCCCGGCTCCGGCAATGAGCCCTACCATCAGCATCAGAAACATGAGGCCTCGTTCATACATCACCGGAAGACCGTAATGGAAGGTAAAAAAGGCAACCAGTATTACCAGAACCGCCAGCAGGCCCAGGACCAACCCGTAATTCCTTCTGCCGCCCTTCATCGCCAGGAGGAAAGTGCCCAGCAGACAGACGGCGATGGGGAGGTAGCCGTAGTCCATGAGAATGCGGGGAAAGTCAATGTAGGTGGGTAAGGGTTGAGGGGAGAGCAGCCTGACGGCCGTGGGCAGCAGCATCCTGAATATCCAGGGGAAAGGAGCCAGAAACGGCACCAGCAGAGCCAGTGTCAGCCCCAGGGAGTGCTTGAAGTCAACTTTGAGATTAAGTATTATGTAAGGAACCAGAACGATCACCACCATAATGGCGGAAGGGGCGTGAATGGAAAGCAAAAAGGCAATAAAAAGGAAGAGAAGCAGATACGCCCGGAGGCTGCGGTGATTATAGGCGAGGTTAAGGGACAGGGGGAGGAACAGCAGCCCCATGGCCACCGGTACCAGGAACCCGGGGCCCAGGATACCGGCCGTGGTGGGTATCAGGCAGGTATACAGGGCGGCTTCCCAGCCAAAACCCTGCTTCCGGGCAAAGATATATACTGATGACACGGTGATGAGAAAGATAACTCCGGGAAAATACCGGAAGATGGTCAACCAGGAAATGCCGCTAATCTGATGAAACGCGCCCCAGAAAATATGGAAGCCGGCCTCAAGGTGGGGATTGTCCGAGCCGATTACCCCCTGCCCGAGAAAAGGGTCAGTGAAGGTGGTGCTGCCGGACTGCCACATCGCTTTAATATAGGCCAGGTGAACCCACTCATCTATATGCGCCGGGAAAGAGTATCCCTGGTGAGGAATGAAAGCAATGTAATAAGCCAGTGCCAGAATGGGGGCCATCAGGTAAGCGGACATGGGAACGGAACGAAGATGATGACGCCAGCTCATAATAAACCCCGGTCAGACACGGATTCGGAGGTAGCGTAACTAATGGACTGGTTTGCCCCGCTCAGGCAGGTAATGGAGTTCGCGCTCCCCATACTGGACCGAGTGCCGTTTCTCCGGGCGGCTCTGGGAACGGCGCTGGTCTTCTTTTTACCGGGTTTCGCCTGGACACTCGTCTTTTTCAGCAGGATAAACTGGTTCGAGCGAATCGTGTTTTCACTGGGTTTGTCTATTGCCGTAGTCACGCTCAGTATCCTGGCCTTTAACCTGCTTCTGGGAGTGAGTATCACCGGACTGAACTCGCTCCTGATTATCCTTATTGTCACCATTATACCCGTAGCGTTCCACTACCTCAAGAGAGCGGTGCGGGGAAAGGGAGGTAAAGGCGCTTCTCCCGAATCAACATAGCCAGGTATGGCGACACGGACAAGAAATAATGCTCCGGGATTTTGTGGAGGTTATGAGAAACAGGTTTGTATGACGTGATAGTTATCGGTGGGGGACCGGCGGGGAGCCGTACTGCGGCCAGGCTGGCCGGCATGGGATACCGGGTGGCAGTGCTGGAAAAAGAGGCACAAGCAGGTACGCGTACCTGCTGTACCGGCATCATAAGCCGTGAGTGCGCCCGGGCCTACGACATCGATGACGGTGTCATCCTGAAAAAAGCCAACAGCGCCGTTATCTATTCCCCGTCGGGGAAAACGCTCGGCGTGTGGCGGGAAGAGACCCAGGCCTGTATCCTGGACCGGGCGGCTTTCGACCGGACAATGGCGGAGCGGGCAGTGAATGAGGGCGCGGAGTACCTGCCCGGCAGAACGGTGTGCGGCCTGGAAATAAGAGGGGACGGGGTGGAGATAAAAGCCCTCCGGGACGGAGAGAAGCTGGAATATAAAGCGCGGGCAGCGGTTATCGCCAGCGGTTTTGGTTTCAGGCCGGGCAGAAACCCGGTGGCGGAAGCGGCCGGTGATTTTGTAATCGGCATCCAGGCCGAGGTGGCCACGGCGGGAACAAACGAGGTGGAGGTATACCTGGGACGGCAGGTTGCTCCCGGCTTTTTCGGCTGGCTGGTGCCCACTTCGCCGTTTACGGCAAGAGTTGGTTTGCTCTGCCGGGAAAAGCCGCGGGACTATTTGCGGCGACTGATAGCGTCCCTGCACCGGCAGGGGAAGCTGTCTTCGGGAGAAGCGCGGGTGAGCTGCGGCGGGATACCCTTGCAACCGCCGCGGAGAACCAGCGGAGAAAGGTTTATCCTGGCAGGAGACGCCGCCGGACAGGTAAAACCGACCACCGGCGGGGGGATATACTACGGGCTGCTCGCCGCCGATATTGCCGCCGATACGCTGGACCGGGGGCTGCGCCGCGACGACCTTTCGGCGAGAAGCCTGGCCGCTTACGAGCGGAAATGGCGCCAGAAGCTGGGGCGGGAGATAAAAACCGGCTACCGGGCAAGAAGGCTCTTCGAGCGGCTGAACGACCAGCAGATAGAGCGGTTGTTTGACATCGTAAAGGCCAGCGGCATCGATAAAGCGGTGCTTGCCTCGGGAGATATCTCCTTCGACTGGCACGGCAAGGCGATACCGATGCTGCTGGGGAGGGCAGTCATTTCCCGGCTTTTCGGAAGGATACCGGTGCCGGCCGAGATTGCGCCGGATTAAAGGTTAATAATTTTTCGCGGGGTGTGTTATGTCAGCTACCGAGGACCAGAACCCGAGTCTGCAGGAAGCCGCCCGAGAGTATTTGTCCGGGCTTCCCCCGGAGAAAAGCGGCACCAGCCAGGCAGAGATAAACCGCTTTGTCCGCTGGTACGGCGGCGAGCGCACCCTGGCCAGCCTTACCGCGCCGGAGGTGGCCAACTACGGAGAGAGGCTTTCTCTTTCTGATGCTGACCAAGACAAAAAGCTGGAGATGATACGGGCTTTTCTGTCCCACGCCAAAAAGCAGGGATGGTGCCAGAAAAACCTGGCCGGCCACCTCAAAGCGAAGAAAACGAGGAGCGCTTCCGCGGGCCGGGCCCGTGCGGGGACTCCGGAAGCCATTCTTTTGACACCACAGGGATACGCCGAGCTAAAAGCCGAGCTGGCCGAGCTGAAAAGCAGGCGTCCGGCACTTATCGAAGAGACCAGACGGGCGGCCGCGGATAAGGATTTCAGGGAGAACGCGCCTCTGGCCGCCGCCCGGGAGAAGCGCGGGCACCTGGAAGGACGGATTAAAGAGCTGGAAGAGACGCTGAAAGTGGCCCGGGTCATGGATGGGAAACAGGCGTCAGACGTGAAGATTAACCTGGGCGACGGCGTTCTCCTGGTGGACGCCGCCACCGGGGAAGAGCTCCATTATGTGATTGTCAGTCCCACGGAGGTGGACCCGGCGCAGAATAAAATATCCTTCGCCTCTCCCCTGGGAAAAGCGCTGGTGGGTAAAACGAAAGGGGCCAGCCTGGAAATAAGCGTCCCGGCAGGCAAACTGCGCTACGAGATAAAGCGAGTGGAGCACGAGCGAGGGGTTAAAGATTGAAGCCGGGTATGGTATAATCAGAGAGCGACTTGGGGATATAGCTCAATAGGGAGAGCGCTGCGTTCGCATCGCAGAGGTCGGGGGTTCGAATCCCCCTATCTCCACCAGGGGTATCAATAAGCAGGACTCCGCTGATTGTTTTCTCTTCCCATCTGGTGGCATTGGTAAGTTATAGTATATTGTGACTTTATCTCTGCTACTGATGATGCGCTTCACGAATGAACGCAGCGCCAAGTCCGAGACGCATTTTTACCACCTGTGCTCCAGGGAGTTCATACCGAGCTTCAATATCCAGCAAGACTCAACCCCCTGGCGCCGGTTTTTTGACACTTCTTGTTAACTGGCTTAACATACGAATATATGATGGGATATTTTACTATAACGGCCTACCCTTAGAAACAGAGGCTAAGTCAATTGTACGCCGTCCTAAAGTCTAACATTGGCAGGAGGATACTACTCCTGGCCGCAGTAAGTATGCTCCCGGTGCTCGTAGCCCTGGCGATTTCCGGATGGCTAACTGTCCACCAGAGCATGCAGCGAATCTCCCATGAGAATCAGGTGCTGGCTCGAGCCGCTGGCGACCACCTGGACTACATCCTCCGCCGAGATTTGCAACGGCTGGAGAACGTTCAATTTGCCCTGGGCATTGACCTCGAGGATGAAGACCTGCAGCCGGAGCGCACGGCTCTCCACAACACCTACCTCAACTCCATATTTGATGCCGTGTTCATTGCGGATTTAAACGGAAGGGTACTGTGGGCAGAGCCATTCCCCCAGAGCTTTGCTAACACCAACGTTAGTTCCTACCCACCGGTATGGCAGGCTCTTGACAATAAGAAACCCATAATTTCAGGCGTTTTCACTCTAAAGAATACAGCCAAAAGCACCATCTTCATTATTTCTCCCCTGCGTAATAGAGAAGGGCAAATAGCCGGTCTGGTCGGTGGACAGATTGACCCTGCCAGGAACACCCTGCAGCAATTTTTGCTACCAATCGAACTTGCGAAAGCCGGCTATATCGACGTCATCGACAGTAATGGAGTGGTACTGGCAAGCAGTGACCCGCAGCGCGTATTAAAGAATCAGGGAGACAACAGCCATGAAGAGATGGTTACCGAGCAGGCACGCCTGCCCAACGCCCCCTGGTTTGTTGCCATAAGTCAAACAAAGGCAGAAGCCCTGGCGCCGGTGCGCACACTTGAGCTAAGGTTTATAATCGCGGGGCTCTTATCGCTGGTCGTCGTCTTCTTCCTGAGCTGGGGCATGGCTCGCAGCCTGGTCAAGCCCATCGGACAGCTCAAGACAGTGGCGCAGAACATCTCCCGGGGTAACCTTTTACAGCCGGTGCCCGTCCTGGGCAGTGACGAGATCGGCGAACTTGGTCAGAGCTTCGATGTCATGAGGTTAGAGCTCAAAAAATCCCTGGAAGAGATTCAAGAGTGGAACCGCCAGCTTGAGGCAAAGATAGAGCAGAGAACACGCCAGCTCCAGGACTCTTACCGTGAGATAGAGCGCAAGGAAGCGGCGCGCGGACAACTCCTGCAAAAGGTGCTCATGATTCAGGAGGAAGAGCGCAAGCGAGTGGCGCGGGAGCTCCATGATGAGACCACCCAGTCGATACTCGGACTGGTGATGAGATTGGAGGCAGCCGCCGCCATTTCCGATGACGAGGCTGGCAGAATAAAGCAAATGCTTGCCGATATTAGAAGCCTGGCAGTCAACACCCTGGACAACGTGCACAAGGTTATCTTTGACCTGCGCCCCTCGGTACTGGATGACCTGGGGCTACTGTCAGCATTACGCTGGTATGCCCAGAACCGCCTGGGGGAACTCGGCATCAAAGCGCGCGTGGAGGTAACCGGTGAAGAAAGAGAGCTGCCACCGCAGGTTGAGATAGCCCTCTTCCGGGTGGTCCAGGAAGCTATTACCAACATCGTCAAACACGCCCGGGCTCACAACGTGCTGCTCAACGTGGAGTTCAAAGACGCCACTATCGCCATCGAGATAGAGGACGACGGTAAGGGATTCGACATGAAAACGTTGAGCTCGCAATCCGGAGAGAGCCAGGGGGTGGGACTGCTGGGCATGCAGGAGCGCGTCGAGCTGCTCGGAGGGAAGTTCCATATCGAATCGCAACCGGGCAGCGGAACCAATATCACCATTGAGATACCCGTGGACTGGTGAGGTGACAGGATGCATAAAATCAAAGTGCTCATTGCCGATGACCATACTATTGTAAGAGAAGGGATACGCATGATACTGGCAGCCCATGATGACATCGAGGTGGTGGGGGAAGCCGCCGATGGCAGAGAGACCATCGACCAGGTCGGCAAACTGGTGCCGGACGTGGTCCTGATGGACATTGCCATGCCCGGTCTGGGGGGACTGGAGGCTACTCTGGAGATTATAAAGACAAGCCCCCAGAGTAAAGTGCTGGTATTGACCCAGTACGATGACAGCGAGTATATCTACCGCTTCCTCAAAGCGGGAGCTACCGGTTATGTGCTCAAGAAGGCGGTGGGCAGCGACCTCGTAACGGCGATACGGGCGGTCGCCCAGGGGAAATCCTTCGTCGATCCCGCCATTGCTGACCAAGTGATAAAGGGTTACCTGGAGCACCCCGAAGCTACCGGTGATGAAACCCTGTACGACCGGCTGAGTGACCGGGAGAAAACGGTATTCAGGCTAATCGCCGAGGGCTATACCAGCCGTCAGATCGCCAATACCCTATATCTGAGCATCAAGACGGTGATGACACACCGGGCTAACGTTATGGACAAGCTCGGGCTGCATAACCGCACCGAGCTGATCAAGTACGCCATCCGCCAGGGGCTGATACAGGCTGACTCCTAGCCCCGTCATTTCCGTTATCCCCGGTTATATCTTCCCACCCTGCCACCCCCACAACATCACAGGCTTATCCCGTAGCTACCCTCCGCTCCACCGCAAGAGAGCAAACCATCAGTACCGGATGGAACCTCATTACACTATTTAGTCACACATACTAGGGTAATGTACCGATATCCAGCATCCGAGTTCTATTCTACAATTTAAATGAGACTAAAAATACCTGAAGCTCCGGCAAAAGCCGGGAACAGACTCAGGAAGGAGGATGACGATGAAGAGATACAGAGGAACCGAACAAGGACCAAGGGGTTTTTACCTGAACCTGTCCACCGCGGAATTCGTCCAGCTCCATGAGAAGGTTCGCCTTCTCCCGGGAAGCAGCGAGGTCAAGTACATTAAGGTACCATCAGTGCTGGCGATGATAGCCAGTCCCTTCGTCGGCTTGGCGTTTATCATCTTTTTGCCCTTTGCGGGCATCGCCGGCTTTGCCGGCTATCTCGGTTACCAGCTCTGGCGAGGTGTCCTGGCCCTGGAACGCCGGACGGTACAGCTGGTAGCCATCGGCTGGGAACCGGGGAAGGCTTACTTCACGCGACATGGCAGCACTCAGGGTAAGAAACCGGGGACAAAAACCGAAGAAGAACTGGATAATCTGGAAGAGGAGGTAGCCACGCGCCGGCAGCAGGGTGAGCAGTAATGCGACACCCAAGGAGCCAAAACAGGACGCGGGCACTTTACTAAGCTCTGATACTATGCTAGAATGCAATCCGGAAAAGTCACTTGTTGCCGGAGGTTCCGTGGACTCAGTTAGTTCTTCAGAGAGTTCTGCCGTAGCAGCGTTCTGGAAGGCGGGCATAATAGCTCTAGCAGGGATTTTTCTGGTGGGAATACTCTATCCCCTGCTAGCCAAAGCCGATGATGGGGCACCGCTCACTCCACACGACACAGCCGGGAAAGAGGCATGCCTGAGCTGTCACTCCACCCAGGGCTTCAAGCCGGCACCGCCGGACCACAGTTCCTATGAGGAGGAGTCCTGCCTGGGCTGCCATCCAGTTGCCGCCCCGACCGAGGAAACCCCTGCCGCCCCGACCGAGGAGACCCCTGCTGCCCCGACTGATGGCAAACCCCTGCCGGGGGACTCCTGCCTGCAATGTCACGGCGAGCGCGACCTGAGTATGACCCTGGACAGCGGGGAAACGCTGTCCCTCTACGTTGACCCTCAGGTCTATACCGATTCCGTACACGGGGACAAACTCCTGTGCACCGATTGTCATGCCACCATCACTGACTATCCCCACCCCGAAAGGGACATCCACAGCCGCAGAGAGTACAACATCGCCCAGTATGAGTTGTGCAAGAGATGCCACTTTGACAACTATACCAAGACCCTGGACAGCATCCACTATAAGATGCTATCCAGCGACGATGCGAGAGCGCCCCTGTGCACCGATTGCCACGGGGCGCATGATGTGATCCCGCCTTCCCAGCCGAGAGCTGAAATCTCACAGACGTGTTCCCAGTGCCACCAGACCATTTATCAGGAGTACGTTGATAGCGTTCACGGGAAAGCCCTGATAGAAGAGAACAATTATGATGTGCCGGTATGTACTGACTGCCACCAGACCCACACCATCGAGGATCCCCGAACGGCGTCCTTCCGGATCGAGTCCGTACACCTGTGCAGCAACTGCCACAATAATGAGAAGCTGATGGAAAAGTACGGGATTTCATCAACAGTGGTTAAGACCTATCTCAATGACTTCCACGGACGCACCGTCGCCCTGGTGGAGAAAGAGGACCGGGATATCTGGGTCGAGGAGGCGGTCTGTACCGACTGCCACGGTATTCACGATATCAAGCAGGTGAATAGCCCCAACTCGCCGGTGATAAAAGGTAACCTGGCGGAAACCTGCGGCAAGTGCCACGAAGACGTTACCGTCAATTTCCCCGGCGCATGGCTCTCCCATTACGAGCCCAGCACCAATAGGGCACCGTTGATTTTCTTTGTGAGATGGTTCTACCGGATACTGATACCGTTTATACTGGTAGGGCTATTTATCCACGTTCTGCTTGACCTGTGGCGGAGGATAACAAACCGGTAGAAACGGAGGCATATGGCGACCGCGGAAAAAACAGGCAACAGCGTCATTAAAGATAAGGGTAAACGGGATTACTTCGTCAGGTTCAGTGCCAGGCAGCGGACGGAGCACTGGATACTCGTGGTGTCATTCATCGTGCTGGCGGTAACCGGGCTTGCCCAGCGCTATTATACGGCAGGCTGGGCAGAGTGGGTAATACTGAACTCCGGGGGTATTGAATTTACGCGGCTGATTCACCGCGCTGTCGCCCTCTTATTCACGCTCCTGGTGATATATCACTTTGGCTATGTGGCCTACCAGTTTTTTTACAAACACGCGAGGCTTTCGATGGTGCCCACCCTCAAAGACTTCCATGATGTGGTTAACGGGATGAAATACACTTTAGGGCTAGCTGACAGGCCACCACAACTGGGTCGTTTTGACTACCGCCAGAAGTTCGAGTACTGGGGACTCATCTTTGGCAGCCTGGTGTTAATCATTAGCGGTTTTATCCTGGCTTTTCCGGTCACCGTGACCAGAGTCGTACCGGGACAGGTGGTGGCTGCCGCTGTGGAGTTTCACGGCTTTGAAGCCACCCTGGCGGTACTGACCATCGTTATCTGGCATCTATACGACGTAATCTTCAGACCGGGCGTCTTTCCCGCCGATACCAGCATTTTAACCGGCAAAATCTCCAGAGAAAGAATGCTTGAAGAACATCCCCTGGAGTATGCCGAACTGGAAGGCTACCAGGTCGACGGCGAAACAGATACTCCCTCCTCTGAGGAGGGGCAGTCAAACCCGCATAACGAATAGCGGTTCAAAAAGTGCTTTTTTTCGAATCGTTTTTAGGCCATTACCTGGCTCAGGCTGTGGTATATTCGCTGGTTACCGTAGCCGTCGTCGAGGGCATGATATCAATATGGCATATACATGAGCCATCGCCTCAGATAAAGCTTCGGTTTCTGGCGCTCTTGCTACCCGTGCTGTGTCCACCGTTATATTATCTGCTCTACCCACCCCGAAACGTCTTCTATTTCCGGGAGCATATCGCCCTGATTGACCTCAACAAGTGGCTGGGACTGCCGCTGGGCGGGGGTATCGCGGTATGGCACCTCTTCGCTGCCATGCTGGCAATAACCACCGGCATCTTTTTAATCAAGGAACTCCTCCCGACTATAAAGCACTATCTGGAACGTCGTCCCTCGCTCCCGGTCATCGAGAAGGGACAATTCCCCAAGATAGAAACAGCACTGGCAAATCTGTCAAAGACCATGCCCGCACCCACCGTGTTGCTCTCGCCTGAAGATACACCGGTAGCCTACAGCACCAGGCATCGGGCTGTGGTCGTCTCGGCGCCCACGATAGACCTGCTGGACAGCGACGAACTCGAAGCCGTTATCGCCCACGAGGTTGCCCATCTCAGCCGGCAGCTTATAGGCATAAACCGGGTACTGCTGACCCTGCGGTTTCTGCTGTTTTACAACCCGATAGCCCTCCTCGTCTTTCGCCGCATTATTAACGACGGCGAAAAGCTCTGTGACGACATAGCCATCCGTCTTTCTGGCAAGCAATTGTCCCACACCTCCGGGTTGTTGAAGATGTTCCGATATTCAGCGGTAGATGCTTCTCCGTCTGATACCGCCGAGAGGCAGCCCCAGTCACGAGCCACCTCACTGGGAAATACGGCCTGCTGGACCTTAATCAGGGAAAGAGTAGAGAGGATTATGCATCATGATGAGGCAGGTAGCATTCTTTATCAGGACTTGCGGGTCGCCATTACCGGAGTGATGATGGCTGCATTACTATTCTTTGTAGTTTAGTGATGGGTTTGTAGTTTTTAACATAATGCGTTTTCTAAAAGCGGTTCCACAGCTTATAATCACACCGGGACTGGTGCTGGGTGCAGTGGCACTGGCTCTTTCCCTATTAGGATCAGTGCCAGACCGCATAGGCACCTCCATACACGGCCCAAGAGAATATGCCAGTATAGAGGAAGCGGAGGTTGACCTGGGGTTCCGGATAGCAGTTCCTTCTTACTACCCCAGTTATCTCTCCTGGCCTCCCGCTGAAATCCGTGGGCAGCGTGAACCACATCCGTGGGTGCAAGTGCTTTTCGTCTCCCGCTATAGCCGTGCCAGTACTATGGTGATATCTCAGACTGCCCTGGATGGTGAAGACCAGCAGATATCGCTACCCTGGGTGGAGACCGTTCTGGAGAAGACTCCAGTATCCATAGATGGTAATGAAGGGTTTATGGTATCGGCAAGGGGGGCTGACGGGCAGCCGCTTAATGGAGCATACTGGAAGGCAGGTGACTTCCGCTTTGCAGTAGTCACCGGGCGCTCAACGCGTGAACTGCTTACTATAGCCAGGAGCATGTAGCTGGAGCAAATGCAGCCATATTGCAAGGCCGCAACACGAATACGATGTTACATTTTAGCGAAGATTGAGGTGCTAAGAAATCGGCCAGCAGACAGCCGGGGCAGGGAGATAATACCGCGCCCCCGGCGGACAATTGGCAATAATGTTGACTTTTAGTTTGCCGTTCCAGTTTTTCTTAAGGATTGTTTTCCGAGCCTGGAATTATTCTCAAATGCTTAATCTTTTCTGGAGTAGCCGGTAACCGCAATTCCTTTCTTAAGTCACAACGAAGGCCGTTTAGAAACTCATCCAATAGAGCGTGTTTATTCTTAACAAAGTTCCCAGCGAATTTATGTGCTAGTGAAATCTGCCTGTCACTGCCAAACAACTGAATATCTGCGATTGCTGATTCTAAACCGGTAAGCCACCAGCCATTTTCCTTCTTTGCCATTCCCACAGTGACCCGTCACCGGCCGGTAGTGCCGGATAAACACCCTGGGGTAATAGGTAAAATTTCCCCTTTTTTTAAAATATTTTGACCTGCCTTCACAAATGGCCTAAGATAATCAGGGCGAGAACCACTTCACTGAAGAGCACAATCCCATAAAGTCCTCAGCCGCAGCAACAAGCCGGTCTCGAGTTCCCGATTCACGCCAGGGGTAAGGGACAGGATGAAACTTCAGGTTAAAGTCGTCCTGCTGGTAATGGTAATCCTGCTGGTAACCGGCGTCATTCCGGGGGGGGTGATGCTTTACCTGGAAAGGCAGGCCAGTGTGCAGCAGTTCGAGCAGATGGCCACGGCGCTGGCCGGCGCCATGCAGGGCTCCCTGGAACACAGCATGCTCAGGGGAGACCTCAAACCTACCCAGGAAGCCATGGTCCGCATCAGCGACGAGGAAATGGTTACCGGGGTGGCCGTCCTCGCTCCGGACGGAACAATCGCCGCCTCGAGCAACACCGCCGATATCCACAAGCCGGCGGACGGGACCGAAATCCAGGGCGTGTTAGAGTCCGGGGTAATTTCCGTCAGCACCGGCGTACAGGACGAGCAGGGCAGGCTGCGGGTGGTCACTCCCATCACCAACAAGCCGGAGTGCCAGCCCTGTCACCCTCCGGATAACCGGGTGCTGGGCGCGGTGCAGGTCAGCCTGGATACCACGCGCCTGGATAACCAGATGAGACAGCAGACCATTTTCTTCGGTACGATGGGTGTGCTCACCCTGCTCATCATCGGCACCGGACTGGCCCTGGTTCTCCGGGGAACGGTCTTGAGCCCCTTGTCCCGGCTGGCGGAATCAGCACGGCGGCTTTCCCGGGGTGACTACTCGGCGCGGGCGGAAAGCGACCGCAACGACGAGACGGGTATGCTGGCCCGGACGTTCAATAACATGGCGGAGAGCGTGGAACAGCGCAGCCGTGAGCTCGAAGCCTCGCGCCAGGAGCTGGCGAGGTGGAATATAGACCTGGAAGACAAAATAGAACGCCGCACCCGGGAACTGTCCGCCCTGAATGCCATCATAACCGCGGTAAGCCAGTCACTGGACCTGAACCGGATATTGAATGACGCCCTGGAGAAAATCCTCAAAGTGCTCGCCGTGGAAGCGGGCGCGGTACACCTGCTGGAGGAAAAGACGGGGAGGCCGGTTATTATGGCCCACCGCGGCCTGGCCGCCGGGTACGTCCGGGAAATGGAGAAACTGGAGCCCGGGGAGGGACTTCCCGGAGAGGTGAGCCAATCAGGAGAACCGGTGATTCTGGACGCATCCGCCAGCGCCGGCATAAGCGGGAAGAAAGGCAGATTCCTGTCCGGCATCAGCCTGCCGGTGAGAGCGAAAAACCGGATACTGGGGACACTGAGCCTGATGAGCTATACGCCGAACAAGTTCGAGCCAAGCCTGGTGCACCTGCTCTCCGCCGCCGGGGAGACGATGGGCATCGCCGTAGAAAATGCCCGGGGAGCCCAGAACCTGGAGGAGGCGAATAAAATCAGGGTGCAGCTGCTGGAAAAACTTATCTCGGCACAGGAAGAGGAGCGCCGGCGAATTTCCCGGGAGCTGCATGATGAGGCCAGCCAGTCCCTGGCCGCCCTGGCGCTGAACCTGGAGGACATTGCCGATACGCTGCCGGCAGCGGACCGGGAAACGAAGAAAAAGCTGGACATCCTCAAGGAACGGGCGATACAGACCCTGGGCGGGATACGAAACCTGGCGCTGGAACTGCGTCCCAGCGCCCTCGATGACCTGGGGCTTTCCATGGCAATTGACTGGTACGCGAGGGACTTTCTCGCCAAGAAAGGGGTGGACGTCAAAGTTCAGATTACCGGCGCCCGGAAAAAGCTGCCGTCTTATACGGAAACCATTCTGTTCCGGATTCTCCAGGAGGCGTTGACCAACATAGCCAAGCACGCGGCGGCCAGTCAGGTGCAGGTACAGTTAGAGCTGAGCGATACCGCCGCCGTGGTCCAGATAGAAGACAACGGCCAGGGCTTTGACGCGGAAGCCACCCTCAACCGGAAAAGCATCGGCCGGCGGCTGGGGATTCACGGCATGATGGAGCGGGCCGCCCTGCTGGGGGGCACCCTCAATATTAAATCGAAACCGGGGGAGGGAACTTCAGTGCACGTGGAAGTACCGGTAAAGGAAGAAGCTGACCATGAGTAAGATAAGAGTGTTTCTGGCTGATGACCACCTTTTGCTGAGGGAAGGCGTCCGTTCCCTGCTGCACAAAGTGCCCGATATCGAGGTGGTCGGGGAATCTGGAGACGGGAAGGAAGCGGTGGAAAAGGTGGAACAGCTGGCGCCGGACGTAGTGCTGATGGATATCACCATGCCGGGAATGGGAGGCCTGGAAGCCACCCGGCAGATAAAGCAGCAAAACCCTCAGGTCAAAGTGCTTATCCTGACCATACACGATACCAGCCAGTACCTGTCCGGAATGCTGAACGCCGGGGCGTCCGGGTATGTGGTGAAGACTACCGCCTCCGATGAGCTAATCTTCGCCATCAGGGCGGTAAACCAGGGTGATATTTACCTTTACCCCTCCATCGCCCGGATGCTGGTGGAGGACTACCTGCAGAAGGTCAAGACGGGAGAGCAGAGAACCAGCTACGAGGGGCTGACTCCCCGGGAGTGGGAAATACTCAAGTCAATCGCGGAGGACCGGAAGAACAAAGAGATTGCCGATTTGCTCGGGATAAGCGTAAGGACGGTCCAGGCCCACCGCACCAACCTGATGGACAAACTGGGCGCCCGTGACCGCACGGAACTGGTGAAATACGCCATACGCAAGGGGATAATAAACCTCTGACGGCCGGTTTACGGTATTACTACCCGGTTCCTGATCGCGAGCGGGCAGGCTTTCCAGAAGCGCCGGGTTTTCCGGAGGCTACCCGGTTAACATGGATGCCGATAGGATTTTTCATCTAGTACCCAGACCCTATTCACAGTTGGCGCCCGTTTTATTACCTTTTATCGTGAGGGAAAGTCTGGATGGGTAAAATAAGATTGCTCGTGGCCGACGGGAACCGCCTGTTCTGCGCAGGCGTCTCGATGCTGCTGAAAGGACACCCGGAGGTCGAAGTCATCGGTGAGGCACACGGGGAAAGAGACGCCGTCAGGATGACGCGACAGCACAGACCGGACGTGGTGCTCTTGGACACATCGCTGCCGCCCTGCGGCGGCATCAAGCGCGTCCGCCAAATCCGAAGCCGGGACACCCGGGTGTTACTCGTATCTGAAGATGAAGACATAGTCCGGGTCTTTCAGGGGCTCAGAGCGGGTGCCAGTGGCTACCTGCCGATGAGCGTGTCAGTACCGGAACTGGTCTCCAGCATCAAAACAGTGCACCGGAGTGGCTTTTTCCTCTATCCACCCCTCGCCAGGAAAATGGTCAGAGGCTATTTCCGGATGGAGAGAGAACCCGGTTACGAGATGTATGATATTCTGACACCGCGGGAACGCGAGGTGCTCCGGCTGGCCGCCGAAGGACGCCGTAACGCGGAGATTGCCAGCCGACTGGGCATCACGGTCAGGACAGCCAGCAAGCACCGCGCCCGTCTGGCGAAAAAACTGAACGGACACATCCCGGAGAGGCCGCGCGCGCCTGAAGTTTACCGGCGTCTGCTCAGACCACGCGCTTAAGATATTTTCACCGCGCTGAAGCCCTTCCGTTACCTCCCGGATGACGACAAACACCTGTCTCCTGTGTTATATTAATGCCATATAAATGCTCCCGAGATAAACCAAGGAGATTCAAGATGGGGAAAAGGATAGGCATACTGGGAGCGGGGGCAATCGGCGGGGCGATAGGCGGCTACCTGATTCGAGCCGGGCATGATGTTACCCTGATAGACCAGTGGGCGGAGCACATCGAAAAGATAAAGAAGGACGGGCTGATAATCACCGACCTGCGCGGCGGTTTCACCGTAAAGGCCAGAGCGCTCCAGCTGAGTGACGTATGCAATCTGCGGGAGCGGTTCGATGTTGTTTGCCTGGCGGTGAAATCCTACGACACGCGCTGGTCAACCTACTTCATTGAACCGCACCTGAAGGCCACCGGCTTCATCATGCCGGCGCAGAACTCCCTCAATGACGAAACCGTCGCTGAAATCGTCGGTTTCAACCGCACCGTCGGCTGCGTCCCGTCCATCGGGGTGGCGCTCTACGAGGCGGGGCACATCATCCGCACTGACCCCATTGACAAGCACTGCTTTGACGTGGGGGAGCTGTCCGGGGTAATTACTCCCCGGGTCCGGGAAACAGTCGATGACCTGAACGTTATCGGCCAGGCAGAAGCCACGGAAAATATCTGGGGGGCACGCTGGGCAAAGCTGGTGGTCAACTGCATGATGAACACCATGGGCGGCCTGATCGGGCCGTCTTTTTCTTCTTTAAGCGAGGAACAGCGGGATACGGCAGGCTTGCTGAGGGCGGTAACCGGCGGCGAGGTTATCCGGGTGGCCGGGGCCCTGGGAATAAAGCTGACACCGGTCTGGGGAATCCCGGCCGAGGAGTTCGCCGCCGCGAAAACGGAGAGCGAAATCACCGCCGTAAAAGACAAGCTGGCCGCTGCCCTGGCCAAAATCTACACCTCACCGGAACAGGCAAAGCAGCTGGGGGCGCCGAGCCGGCCCTCCCTGCTGCAGGATGTCATCAAAGGCAGGCAAACCGAGGTTGACTACCTGAACGGAATCGTGGTCAGGAAGGGTGAAGAGCTGGGGATCCCGGTGCCGATGAACCGGGCGATTGTGGAGCTGATGAAAAGAATGGAGCGAGGGGAAATCACTCCGGACCCGGCCAACCTGGAGCGGCTCAAGCGACACCTGCCCTTCCAGACGGACACCCGGAGATAGACCGAACCGGAAGATTAAAATATCATTCACGGGGGCTGAAAAATTGAAAAACATCCTGAAAGAGAAACTGCAAAGAGGCGAAACGGTGGTCGGCATCCTGACCGGTCTCGGCCACGCCGATGTAACGGAGCAACTTTCCCGGCTCGGGTTCGATTTCTTTTACCTGGATGATGAACACGGCCCGATGAGCTACGAGACGCTCCTCCGGATGATGCAATCGATGAACGGCACGGACTGCACGCCCATCGTGAGAGTGGAATGGAACGACACGACGGTAATCAAGCGTGTGCTGGATATCGGCGCGGCGGGAATTGTCATTCCGATGGTGAGCAGCCGCGAGGATGCGGAAAAGGCGGTGGCTGCCTGCAAGTATCCGCCCCGGGGAATAAGGGGCTACGGACCGCGGCGGTACGCGCTGACCGACCCCGATTACCTGAAGACAGCTAATGACGCCATCCTGGTCACCGCCATCATCGAGACGGGAAGAGCGGTGGAGAACATTGAGGAAATCCTGGCCGTGGACGGCCTGGACGCCTGTCTGGTGGGGCACTTTGACCTGTCCCTGGACACCGGACTGCCCGTCCCGCCGGTGATGCCTCCCGGCAAGGATAATCCCGGGCTCGCCGAGGCGCTGGAAAAAGTGCTCCGGGCGGCCAACAAGGCGGGAAAACCGGCCGGGCTGGCCGTGGACCGCGGCAGCATCGGCTGGGCGATAGAGAAAGGATTCCGTTTCAACCTGGTGGGATCCGTGGACAAACTGCTGTTCGATGCCGCCCGCAGCGCCCTGGAAACCGCCCGGAAAGAAGCCTCCAGCCGCGGCAAATAAGCTACAGACCATAGTGCCGGTCCACCAGCTCCCGGGAGGGGCCTGCCGCCGGCGCTTTTTATTCCGGTGACAGGTAGTCCTGCTTCACCCGCTCGATAAACTTCCGGTCGCGCTCGCGAATAAGTTCTGCCAGCGATTCCGGAGTGTAGTTAAAGAAACCTTTGCCGGTCTTGGCCCCCAGTTCGCCACGTTCTACCTTCTCTTTGAGCAGACGGTTTACCTGCGGAGAAGAGTTTATCTCACCGAGCAGGGTCTCATCCACCTTGCAGGTTACGTCCAGCCCGGCGAGGTCCCGTATTACCAGCGGGCCCAGGGTGGCCAGGCGGAAGCCGATGCTGGTTACCACCGCCCGGTCGATGTCTTCGGCGCTGGCCACACCCATCTCCAGCAGGTGATACACCTCCCGGTTCATCGCCGTCTGGATGCGGTTCATAATAAAGCCGGTAACCTCTTTTTGCAGCCGGACGGGCACTTTTTTTACCTGTTTCAGCAGCCGGTAAGTAGCATCGAATGTCTCTTCCGCCGTTTTTTCACCCAGTACCACCTCCACCAGCGGAATCAGGTACGGGGGATTGCTCCAGTGGGTAATGATGGCCCGCTCCGGGTTTTTCATCCGCGCCGATATCCGGGTCATCGGGAAAGACGAGGTATTGCTGGCCAGAATGGCCTCCGGCGGGCAGTGTTTCTCCATCTCCTGAAAAATGTCCGTCTTCAAATCAACGTCTTCGATGACGGCCTCGGTAACGAAATCGACACCGCGCACAGTCTCCGCCAGGTCATCGGCTACGGTGATACGATCGAGAACCGGCTCGACCTCGTCCGGCGCGAGCAGACCTCCCCGGGCGAGGGTCTCCAGATTGGATTTGATCCTGTCTTTCACCCCGGCCAGGGCCTGCGGGGCGGCATCAGTAATGGTTACCGGATAGCCTGCCTGAGCGTAAGCCTGGGCAATACCGTGTCCCATCGTCCCGGCGCCGATTACCCCCATCTTTTTTATCTGTTCCACCTTCAAAGTATTATCGCCTCCTTACCAAAAAAATATGATTATCTCCAGCGGCACCAGCCGCCTGAATTCTTACCATGCGTTTCGCCAGATATCCCTGACGTCTTCCCGGGAAAGCTTTTTCGGGTTGAAGCACATCGGTCTCTCAAAGGCCATATTCGCCTCCGCCAGTTCGTCCACGGCTGATTGCGGGACACCCACCTGCCGAAGGCGAGTGGGGATACCGATATTCTCCGCCAGAGTTTTCACCCTGGCCACTCCTTTCTCGGCGGCTTCCGCCGGGGAGAGACCCGTCGTATCCACCCCCAGCACCCGGGCAACGGTTGCATAGCGGGGGAGGTCTGCCGCCAGGTTGCAGGCCATAACGTAGGGCAGGAAAAGGCCGTTGGCCACACCGTGAGGCACGTGGAAACGGGCGCCCAGGAGCTGGGCCACGCCGTGCACGGCGCCCAGGCCGGAATTGGCAAAGGCGATGCCGGCGAAAAGGGCTGCCTCCGCCATGCAGTGGCGCGCCTCCCGGTCCGAACCGTCCCGGACAACGGTCTCCAGGCTTTGCGAGATGAGCTGCATCGCCTGCAGACTGAGGGCGTCACTGAAGCTGTTGGCCCGGTTGGTGACATAGGATTCCACGGCGTGGACCAGGGCGTCAATGCCGGAAGCAGCGGTTATCCGCGGCGGGCAGGCGTAGGTGAGCTCGGCGTCTACCAGGGCCAGGTGGGGAAAGATGAACGGGCTCACAATCGTTGACTTGTATCCTTTGCTCTCGTCGTTAAAGACGGCGTTCTTGGTGGCCTCACTGCCGGTGCCGGCGGTGGTGGGAACGGCGAAAACGGGGATAACGGGGCCGGGGACCTTATCGGAGCCGATGTAGTCTTCCCCTTTTCCGTCGTGGCGGAGCAGAACGGAGACGGCCTTGGCGATATCAATACTGGAACCGCCGCCGACACCGACGATGAGCTGGTAGTCCTGTCTGCCCAGTGCCTGCACCGCGGTATCCAGCCAGCGCAGGGTGGGTTCCGGCTCAGCTTCCGGGAAAACGTCCACGGAAACCCCCCGGCCGGCAAGGCTTTCTTCCACCGGTCCGGTCAGGCCTGACCGGTGGACTCCCGCATCGGTAATGATAAGCGCCCGCTTGACCCCGAGCCCGGCGGCCTCATCACCGAGGCAGCGCAGAGAGCCGGGGCCGATAACGATTTTTGCCGGTAGCATAATCTGATAAGCGTCCACCACAATCTCCTTTTCGCAGGCCGATGTCACCAGTCCGCATTATGGCATATAGACTTAAAAAACAAAAGCGACCCCATTTTCAAATCAGCTTGTTAAACACCCGGAAGAAGTGGTTTATGCTGTATGTAAACTCCAGCTGCTCTTACATCAATCGGCCCACCCGGCCGCTCAGGGGGACGGAGCCACGGAAAGTGATGCCGTCTGCCAGGCCCAGTAACATGACCACCTACGGTTTCGCCAGAGAGGCCTTCCCGAAAAAGATGGTGGGCAGGACAGGACGCGTCCTTTGATGTGTAGCCATATCAAAAAGAAGAAATACTTCCAGAGAAACGTGACTACCGCCACCGGGAACAGCAGTGACACCGCTTTTGTCCCTGGCCTGGCGCGGGCAATGCCTGATACAGAAAGAACGGTCCGGGGTTATGCCGCCCGGATGTTAGGCCGAATCGGCGGCCTCCGGGCACGCCAGACGCTGGAAGCCAGTTTGTCGGAAGAGACTGACCGGTTTGCCAGGGCAGAGATTCAAGCAGCGCTTGAGGCCATTGTCTAATCCCATCCTTATGAATGGTCCGGGTTAAATTCGGTGATCTGCTTGTTTCGGCGTACCCGGGCGAGGAGACGCTTGCGCTCTACCGAATCAAAGCCGGTGATGTTCAGAAGGCGCTTGATAAACCGGAAACTGGCTTCATATTCGGGGCTCACCAGCTCTTTTACCCCCAGCTCCCGCAGTATCTTTGCCTCTTTCAGGCGGTGGACCCGGGCCAGGATTTCCAGACCAGGGTTAATCTTGAGGGCTATTTTTACCGTGGTGATAACCGCCATCGGGTCAGGATAGGTCACCACCAGCGCGCGGGCCCGGCCGAGATTAGCCTTGGTAAGCACGTGAACGTTGGTGGCATCGCCGTAGATACGCGGACAGCCGCAATCGTGCGCTTCTGAGACCCGCTCGGGGTCGATGTCCAGCACGGTGAAGGGGATGCCAGCGTCCTGCAAACCGCGGGCGACGTTTTGCCCCACCCGCCCGTAACCGGCGACGATGACCCGGTTCGGCGGGCTTACTGACGGTGCGGCGGGCGGTGAGACCGGTCCCGCGCCGGGCATTCTACTAGCTCTGAACAGAGCCAGGCGAGCAAAGAGCCTGGTCGCCAGGTTGATGGAGAACGGAGTCAGCAGCATACTGATAACGGCGCTGGCCAGTATCACTGAATAAAATTCTTCCGAGATAATACCGATATCGATTCCCCCCTGGGCGAGGATGAAACCGAACTCGCCAATCTGGAACAGGCCGGCACCGGTAATGAAAGCCACCCGGTTGCTGTAGCCGAAGAGACGAACGATGCCGAAAATGACGCCAAACTTGATGAAGATAATCACGGATACGGTGAGCAGGACCACTGTCCAGTGGGAAAGCACAAAGGCGGGGTCCAGCAGCATACCCAGGGAGACAAAGAAAAGAGTGGCGAAGACGTCCCGCAGCGGGGTAATCTCCGCCAGGGCCTGGTGGACAAACCTCGTCTCGCGGAGGACAAGACCGACCAGGAAAGCGCCGAAAACCATCGACAGCCCGAAAATATGGGTGCCGATGGCAGCACCCAGCCCCATAATCAGGACAGTGAGCAGAAAGAGCTCCCGGGCGCGCACGCCTCCGACCCCTCCCATAAGCCAGGGCAACACCCAGCGTCCGAGGACGATGGCTATCCCCACAAAAAGCACCGTCTTGCCCACCGCCATGGTCAGGGCCAGTGCCAGGTTCTGCACGGCGCTGCTCATCAGGGGCAGTGCCACCATCATCAGGACCACGCTGATATCCTGCAGGATGAGAAAAGCGATCATAATCCGGCCCGGGACAGAAGTAAGCTCTCCCCGCTCCATCAGGATTTTGAGACAGACAGCGGTGCTGCTGAGGGCCACAATCAGGCCGAACAGAACGGCCTGAGACGCATCCCAGCCGAACAGAAGGATACCGAGCATCAACCCCAGAGCAAAGGTGACCCCGATTTGCGCGACGCCGCCCCAGAGGCCTACCTTGCCCACTTCCCGCAACTGGGTAATGGAAATCTCCAGTCCCAGGGTAAACATCAGCAGGGCAACACCGATGGCAGCCGCCGTTTCGATGATTTCCACGTTACCCACCAGACCCAGGGAGTGCGGGCCCACCAGAATGCCTATGACCAGGTAGCCCAGGATAACCGGCTGTCTCAGCCGATGGGCGATCATGCCGCCGACCAGCGCGGCCGCCAGCAGCACGGCGAAAGTAACTAAGGGATCCAGCAACTGCATTAACCCAAGTTTACCATTGACTACCCGAAACTGAGGCTAAAACGGGTAAATC
>CAZTMR010000019.1:0-23963 GCA_964615345.1 uncultured Dehalococcoidaceae bacterium
GAACCAACAACCTAGCGGTTAACAGCCGCCCGCTCTACCATTGAGCTATCGGGGAATGGGCCAGTCCACACCGGTTATTATCGCTTTTTCAGGCCCCAGAAGTCAAGACGGGCTACTGCTGGTTGCCGAAAGACCATACCGCCAGCAGTATCATCACCGCGCCGAAGGCAGCCAGCACCGTCAGGTTATTCCAGAGGGAGAGGGTCTGCCCGAAGAGGACGATGCCGAAGGAAGACTCCGGGTCTGTACCCAGCATAATCTGGCGGATGGGGGCGATGCCGTAGGTGGCCGGGTTCAGCTTGACCAGCACGTTCATCCAGGAGGGCAGCCCGTCCAGGGGGAAAAAGGCGCCGGAGAGGAATACCATGGGAAACATCAGCATCTGCATCACCGCCTGGAACGCTTCCATGGAGCGGATGCGCGTGGCCAGCAGGATGCCCAGCGAGCCCAGGGAGGCGGCCAGCACCAGCAGCACGGGTATCAGGGCCAGCAAAGTCCAGAAAGAGAAGGAAATGCCGATGAGCGGGGCGAAGAGGAGAATGACCAGCCCCTGGAGCAGGGCGATGGTCGCCGAGCCGAAGGTCTTCCCCAGCGCTACCGAGGCGCGGCTGATGGGGGCCACCAGCACTTCCTTGAGGAAACCGAACTCCCGGTCCCAGACCACGGATATGCCGGCCATAAAAGAGCTCATCAGGACGGTCATCCCGATGATGCCGGGGAAGATGAAGGTGGTGAAGTTAATCCCCGGGGCCAGAGAGCCCATCCGGGATTCCAGGCCGCTGCCGAAAACGAAAAGGAAAAGCAGCGGAAAAGTGATGGAGCCGACCAGCCGCATGCGGTCATGCCAGAACCGCAGCAGGTCCCGGTACCAGATGATATATATGCCGGCGAGCTGTTGCAAGCTATTCTCCTAGCGCCGCGTGCGGCGGCCATGCTGCCGCACCATCGCTTTGAAGTGGTCGGCGACTTCTTCTTCCCGTATTTCACGCCCGGTGAGCTTGAGAAAGACATCGTCCAGGCTGGGATGGCGGAGGCTGACGCTCAGTATCCGGGTGCCGAACTCCCTGATGAAACCGGGCAGGAACTCCTCCCCGTTATCAACCTCGAAGGTGATGCCTTCGCCGTCGGGGCGGGCTTCGATGCGGTAGCGCCGCGTTATCTCCCGGGCGGCGCTGTCATTGCTTTCCGTCTTGACGCAGATGATGTCTTTGCTCACCATCTTCTTGAGTTTTTCCGGCGTATCCGTGGCCACCAGCCTGCCGTGGTCAATGACGGCGATGCGGTCAGCGTTTTCCGCCTCGTCCATGTAGTGGGTGGTCAGGAAAATGGTGGTCCCCTCCCGCTTGCGCAGTCCGGCGATGTAGTCCCAGATGCGATTGCGCGTCTGGGGGTCCAGGCCCAAAGTTGGCTCGTCGAGGAAGAGTACCCTGGGATTATGCAGCAGCCCCCGGGCGAGCTCCAGGCGGCGTTTCATCCCCCCGGAGTAAGTGCGCACCTGATTCTGGCGCTTGTCCCAGAGCTCCACCATGTTGAGCAGTTGCTCGATACGCCGGTCCATCACCGGGCCGGGCACGCCGTAGACCATGGCGTGAAAGCGCATATTCTGCAGGCCGCTCAGCCGCTCGTCCAGGCTGGGGTCCTGGAAGACCAGCCCTATGGCCCGGCGCACCTGGCTCTGCTGGCGCACCACGTCCAGACCGTCGATAGTCGCCCTGCCGGAGGTGGGTCTGGTCAGGGTGCAGAGGATGTTGATGGTGGTGGTCTTGCCCGCTCCGTTGGGGCCCAGGAAACCGAAGATTTCCCCCGGCGTGACGCGGAAACTGATGCCGTCCACCGCGGTCAGGTCACCGTATTTCTTGACCAGGTCCTCTACCCGGATGATGCTGTCTGGCATATGACCCTATTTTACCACTTACGGGCGGAGATTGTTTAGTGAGGCGCAGATGCGGTAAGATGAGAGGAGAGGCGGTGGGGGAACAGGCGCGGGATGCAGACCCTCCGGAGAAAAAATGAGAGTAAGGTACGGCTACCCGGGTTTCAGCTTGAACGCCATCTGGACGCTGATAATAGTCAACCTGCTGGTGTTCATCGTGACGCGTCTTTCCTCGGAGCTTTTCTTTTTACTCGGGCTCACTCCTGCCCTTGCCGTTTCCCGACCGTGGACGGTAGTCACCAGTATGTTCCTTCACGGCGGCCTTTGGCACATCCTGGTCAATATGTATATGCTCTATTTTTTCGGCAGCTCCGTCCTCAGACTGGTCGGCACCGGCCGTTTCCTGGCCGTTTATTTCGGCGGGGGGATCCTGGGGAGTATCCTGTACATCCTGCTGGCGTCACCTTATGCCACGGCGGTGGGCGCCTCCGGGGCGGTCTTTGCCCTCGGTGGAGTGCTGGCGGTGATGACACCTAAAGTGAGGGTATTTATTTTCCCCATCCCCATTCCCTTCTCCCTCTGGAAGGCGGTCATCGGCGGCTTTCTCATCCTCTCATTCGCGCCGGGGATTGCCTGGCAGGCGCACCTGGGGGGGCTGCTGGTGGGGCTGGCGGCCGGCTATTTCTTCAAGAAGCGGACGCGCTATTTCTTTTACTAGCCGATAGTGTTTACCGCCGCGCTGATTCGCGCCAGGGCTTCATCGATATCGGCGGCGCTGACCATGCGGTTGGTGACCGCCCGTACCGTCCGTCCGCCGCGATTGGTCATCCTGACGCCCCGCTCGTTGAGGCGCTGGATGAACTCCGGGCCGGACATGGTCTCCGGCGATTCGAATATCAGGATGTTGGTCCGGACGCCTGCCGGGTCTATCCTGATGCCGGGGATGTTTGCCAGGCCGTGGGCCAGGCGCCGGGCGCTGGCGTGGTCTTCCGCCAGGCGGTCAACCGTGGTGCGGAGAGCGACAATGCCGGCGGCGGCGATGACTCCCGCCTGACGCATACCTCCCCCCAGCATCTTGCGCCACTTGCGGGCGCGGCCGATGAAATCTTTGCTTCCGCAGAGAAGGGAACCCACCGGGGCGCTGAGACCCTTTGATATGCAGAATCCCACCGAGTCCGCCGGCGCCGCCAGCTTCTCCGCCGGGACTTCCAGGGCAACGGCGGCGTTGAAGATGCGCGCCCCGTCAAGATGGACAGCGAGACCGTGCCGGTGAGCGAGCGCGGCGATTTCAGCGGTGTATTCCGCGGTCAGAACGGCGCCGCCGCAGCGATTGTGAGTGTTTTCCAGGCAGAGCAGGGTGGTGTGGGGGAAATGGATGTTTTCCGGCCGGATGGCTCTCGCCACGGCGTCCGGGTCGAGGCGGGCGTCCGCCAGGTTGGGGACGGTGCGGAGCACCGTTCCTCCCAGGGCTGAAGCTCCGCCCACTTCATACCAGAAGATGTGAGAATCGCTGCCGGTGATTATCTCGTCGCCGGGGCGGGTGTGGGTCAGGATGGAGACCAGGTTGCTCATCGTGCCGCTGGGCACGAACAGGGCGGCTTCTTTGCCCAGCATCCCGGCGGACAGCTCCTCCAGCCGTGTTACCGTGGGGTCTTCGCCGAAAACGTCATCGCCCACCTCGGCGTCATGCATTGCCCGGCGCATTTCTGCCGTGGGCAGGGTGACGGTGTCACTGCGTAGGTCGATAATCCTCACTGCGGTTATCTTTCTGAATCGGTCAGGCCCGGGCGGTGACGGCGTCCATACCGCGGGCCAGCGCTTTCAGATTTAGCTCGGCGCGGTCTCCGGAGAAGCTGGTTTTGATTTCGGCCTCGATGTCTTCCCGGCTGAGCGGTATCATATCCAGGCCGACCAGGGCTCCCAGCATGATGACGTTGGTGATGATGGGGTTGCCCAGCTGCAGCGCCGTTTCCGTAGCATCGACGAAGAAAGCCGCGCCGGACAGGTCTTCAATCGCCTGCCGCAAAGCGGCGTAGTCCGGATACTCGTCTTTCCGGGTAAGGACGTCTACGGTAAACGTCGGCCGGAAGTTGGTGACGGTGGTTACCTCCGGGTTACCGTAGCGGGCGAGCATCCGCAGCGTTTCCAGGGGCTCCATACTGACGATGATATGGGCCTTTCCTTCCGGTGTGAGCGGGCCCACGGGCAGTGTTTCCGATATCCGGATGCTGCTCATCACGGCCCCGCCCCGCTGCGCCACGCCGAGCGTCTCACCGATGCTGACCAGGTAGCCTTTCGCTAACAGGGTCCGGCCGATCATTCGGGAAAGCAGGATGTTCCCCTGTCCGCCGACGCCGCTGATGACGAGGTTGATCGGTTCTCCATTGATTCTGGTCATGCTCTCACCTCTTTGCAGATTGCCCCCGGCGGGCAGATTTCAACGCAGACGCCGCAGCCGACGCAGGTGGCCTCGTCTATGACCGCCTTGCCCGTCTCCCGGTCCCAGGGTAGTGCCGGGCACTTGAAAAAGCGGGTGCAGAAGCTGCACTTCTCGCCGCGGCACTTCTCCGCGTCCACCCAGACCTTGAAGGGGTATTTTTTCTCCTGCCGCATGCGGACGAGCTCGCAGACGCGGCGCATTATCATTACCTTGGCGCCGTCCTCTTTCATCAGCTGGCGCATTTTGGCGGTGGTATCCTGGATATCGAACGGGTCGCTCACCTCAACGTGGCAGCCCATGCTCCGGCAGATGGCTTCCGCACTGATTACCGGCGCTGCTTCCCCCATAATATTAGTTTCCGTGCCGGGATGGGGCTGGAAGCCGGTCATGGCGGTGGCGCTGTTGTCCAGCAGCACCAGCACCATATTGGCCCGGTTGCGCACCGCGTTTATCAGGCCGGGTATCGAGGCGTGGAAGAACGTGGAATCGCCGCAGATGGCCACCACCGGCTGCTCCGAGTTAAACTCGGTGAGCTTGCCGAAACCGGAAGCCAGGCCCACTCCGGAGCCCATGGCGTGCAGCGCCTTTATCTGCATGCTCCCGGAAGGATAAACGTCCAGCGTGTAGCAGCCGATGTCCCCGGTGGGAAAACCGTCCCGGCCGTCTTTTTTCGTGGCCTGTTTGACCGTCCAGAAGCTGGCCCGGTGCGGACATCCCGGGCACCAGGCCACGCCGCGGTTGATGAGCATCTTTTCCGTGGTGTGGCTGATTTTACGCTCGTAATCAGCGTCTCGCGGAGTGAAGTCCACGCCCAGCAAGGCCGCCAGTCCCTCCATAACCAGGGTGGGATTGAGCTCTCCCACGGCGGGAATGTGACCGGAGTCTTTGCCGTATATCTTCAGGTCCCCGGCTACGTCCGGGGAGTCAAAAGCGGTTATCTTGGTGTGGGTTTCCAGGAACGGGTCCACCTCTTCTACCAGGAGTACCCGGCGGTTATTGGCGAGGTGTTTTGCCACCAGCTCCGCCGGGAACGGCCAGAGTGTTCCCAGCTTCAGGATGCCCACCGATTTTTCCAGCCCCAGCGCGTCCACCGCTTCCAGCGAATAACGGGTGCCGATTCCGCTGCAGATAATGAGGAGCTCCGGTTTCTCCGGCCCCCGGTACCAGTTGAACGAAGAGCGCTCGAAGAGGGGACGGATTTCGGCCAGTCTCTGGTGCTGGAGAATATGACTTGGTCGCGGCATGTAGGGAGAGACCGTCTTCTGCGAGGTGTCAAAATGGGCGCTTTTCCCGATTTCCGGCACCGGACCCAGGGTGACCGGACCGCTGGCCAGGGAGAGGCGCGTGTAGCTGCGTACCATCACGTAGCTGTTGAACTGTTCGGAGAGCTCGAAGGCCCACGTGGTCATTTCTTTGGCTTCCTGGGGGCTGTCTGGCTCCAGCAGGGGGACGCCTTCCGTGCGGGCGAACCAGCGGGAATCGGCTTCATCGCCGCTGGAATGGCCTTCCGGGTCATCGCAGACGGCGACGACCATGCTCCCCCCCTGCACTCCCAGACCGGAATAGCCGAGATGAGCCAGGAAATCCAGCGCCACGTTGAAGCCGGCCGTTTTCATCGCGGTGAGCGAGCGCAGTCCGGTGAAGCTGGCGGCGGCGGCCACTTCCGCGGCCACTTTCTCGTTGATGGACCACTCCACGTAGGCACCCGTCTTGCGGGCGTATCTGGCGGCAGTTTCCACTATTTCTGAAGAAGGAGTCCCCGGGTAGCCGGTGACGTACTGCACGCCGGCCTCTATCGCTCCCCGGGCCATGGCTTCATTGCCCATCATCATCTCACGGGAAACCGCGGTTTTTTCAGTAACGGCGGACATAATCTCGCCTCCTTGTCATATAGCTTAACCGTGATAGATTCTACTCCTCTGTTAACCGGAGGTCAATTCGTGGTTATCCTGAGGTTCCGTCTCCCGGCTCAGTCCATGCGGCCGCCGCCGTTGATATTGATGGACTCTCCGGTGATATTGCGGCTGACTTCGGAGCTCAGGAACAGCACCATATTGGCGATGTCTTCCACTTCCTGGGGCCGCTTCAGCGGCATGGTTTCCACTACCCGGGCGAAAATCTCTTCCCGGGGTATGCCGGTGCGCTCGGAGCGAGCGTCAAGGATTTTCTCCCACATCGCGGTGCGCAGGATACCCGGACAGACGGCGTTGACGTTGATGTTGTATTCCGCCGCTTCTTTGGCCAGCGCCTGGGTAACTCCGATGATGGCGAACTTGGAGGCGGCGTAGTGGGCGAGACCCGCCTGCCCCTCTTTGCCGGAGCGGGAAGACAGGTTGATAATCTTGCCGTAGCGGGCGGCCATCATATGAGGCAGCACCGCCCGGGTGACCAGGTAGACGCTTTTGGCGTTGATATCCAGCATCCGGTCCCACTCTTCCTCCTCAATGTCAACGAACCTGACGTCCCGTACCACCCCGGCGGCGTTGACCAGGATGTCTATCCGGCCGAACTCCTCTATGGCGGCAGTGGCCAGATTATCGGCGTCGGCTTTGCGGCTGACGTCCGTCCGGACCGCCAGCGTCCTGGTTCCTTTCGCTATTAGCGCGTCCGCCAGTTCCTGTGCCGCCTCCGGGATAATATCGGCGATGACGACGCTGGCCCCTTCTCCGGCCAGACCCCTGACGATGCTGTCCCCGATTCCGCGGGCGCCGCCGGTGACCACGGCCACTTTACCGGCAAGTCCCAGTTCCATCGGCCTACCTCCTTGATATGGCTCCCGGCTGTGTTTGTTCCGGGTGTTGCCGGTAATAAGATAACAGATTTCGGGGACGGTTTCACGGCGGCCGGACTTTTCTTACCGGCTTATCTTGCATTACAATGGGACGGCCGGCCATCACCGGTTTGCCGGCGGTTTCAGAGAAATCTGGAGGTGAGGGAATATGCCCAAACTCCTGGAATACCAGGGAAAGAAGCTACTCAAAGCGGTCGGAATACCGGTGCCGGAAGGAGGCGCGGCGTCCACACCGGAGGAAGCCGCTGCCATTGCCCGGGAACTGGCACGGCCGGTGGCGCTCAAAGCTCAGGTGGGAGTTACCGGGCGCTTTCAGGCCGGCGGCATAAAGTTTGCCAGAAACGCCGGAGAAGCGGAGAATGCGGCCCGGGACCTGCTCGGCAGGGAGATAAAGGGAGCCACCGTGAAAAGGGTGCTGGTGGAGGAAAAGCTGGAGATAAAGGAAGAGTACTACGCCAGCGTGGTGGTGAATGATTCTTACCGGGTCAAGGGACCGACGTTGATGTTCAGTTCCAGGGGCGGCACCGGCATAGAAGAGGTTGCCGCCCGCTTCCCGGACAGGGTGAAAAGTATCAATATAGATATTCTTGAGGGGCTGACCTCCGGGGAAGCGGAGGAACTGATTTCCGGGCTGGGGGTTTCAGTTCCGGCAGCCCCATCCCCGGCTGAAGTAGTCACGGGGCTTTATCGAGTTTTCCGGGAATATAGCGCCCGCAGCGCGGAAATCAACCCGATAGTCCTGACCCGGGACGGCCGGATTTACGCCGCGGACTGCCACATCGTCATTGATGAAGCCTCTTTATTCAAACACCCGGAGCTGGAAATAGATTATCCCCGTGACAGCGGCCGGCCGCCCACGGAGCTGGAAAAAATCGCCTGGAAGGTGGAAGAAGAGGACTACCGGGGCATCGGCTACTTTGTGCAGATGACTACCGATTTTGCCCCGGGAGACGGGGTGGTGGGCTTCCACGGACTGGGCGGTGGCGGGGCGATGCTGGGGGCGGACGCGCTCTTCCGCCACGGATTGAAACTCGCCGATTATGCGGATACCAGCGGCAACCCCACGGCGGCCAAGGTCTACCGCATCATCAAGATTATCTTTTCCCAGCCGAATATCGATGGCTACGTGATGATGGGGGCGTCTATCGCCAACCAGGAGCAGTGGCATCACGCCAACGCGGTGGTCCGGGCGCTGCGGGAAGAACTGGCGGACCGCCCCGGTTTTCCGGCTATAATTCTGCTTACCGGCAACAAAGAGACCGAATCAATGGAGATAATGAGGGCGGGGTTGAAAGACGTGCCCGCGCGGGTGGAGCTGTACGGGCGGGAGCACGTCTACAACGTAGACTTTATCGCCGAGCGGTTGAAAGCGTTGATTCAGGAGTACCGTAAAGACCGCGGAGAGGGGGAATAACATGGCTCTTTATGAATTTCCTTTTACCACCGGGCGGGTTACTATCGATCACGAGAAGTGCCGCGACTGTGAGAGCTATGCCTGCGTCAAGGCGTGCAGCCTCTTCGGCCGGTCAATACTGAGAATCGAAAACGACTGCCCGGTGCTGACCGGTGAAGATGCCAATAAGAGATGCATCGAAGATCTGGGCTGCGAGCTTTACTGCCAGGATTACGGTAACCGGGCGCTCGGAATTACTCTGGATATGTTCGGCCTGGATGAATACCGGAAGAAAACGGGAACGGGCCGGTAGAGAAGGAGCCGCAGAAATATGACGATATTGATTGACGAAAACACCCGGGTGCTGGTGCAGGGGATTACCGGACGGGAAGGAAGCGCCCGGGCCAGGTTCATGTCCGATTACGGCACACGGGTGCTGGGCGGCGTTACGCCGGGAAGGGGAGGCGGCGAGGTGTGGGGCCTGCCCGTCTTCAACAGCGTGGCGGAGGCTACCGCGGAGCTGGGGCCGGTGGATGCCAGCGTGACCTTTGTCCCCGGCCCCCGGGTGAAGGGTGCCGTCATCGAGGCGGTGGAGGCCGGCGTGAAGCTGGTGCTGGTACCCGCGGAGCGTGTGCCCCTGCACGATAGCCTGGAGATGATTGCCACTGCCCGCCGCCACGGGGCGCGGATCATCGGCCCCGGGTCGCTCGGCTTTCTCAGTGCCGGAAAGGCGGCGATGGGCTGGTTGGGGGGCAGCGAGGAGTTCGCCCGGGAAATCTTCCGCCCCGGGCCGGTGGGGGTTCTATCCCGGAGCGGCGGGCAGACGAGCACCGTGGTCTGGAGCCTGGTGACTGCCGGTATCGGAGTGACCACGGCGGTACATGTGGGCGCGGAGCCAGTGCTCGGCTCCAGCTTTGCCGAGCTGTTGCCCCTGTTCGAGGCCGACCCGGAGACGAGAGCGGTGGTGTTGTTCGGCGAGATAGGCACCGTGGCCGAGGAAGAGGCCGCCGGGGTGATAAAGGAGGGGCGGTTCACCAAACCGCTGGTAAGCTATATTTCCGGGAGGACACTGCCGGCCGGAATGCAGTTCTCCCACGCCAGCGCCATCATCGAAGGCGGCAAAGGTACTGCCGATAGCAAGGTGAAAGCTCTGGCGGAAGCCGGCGCGGTGGTAGTGGAGCGGCCTCAGGAGATAGCCGCCACCATTTCCGGTTTCCTGGAGGGAGGTGAACCGCGATGATGGTGCTGCGGTCTTTGCTTTTTGTTCCCGGCAACAGCATGCGGATGATTATCAAGGCAGCCACGCTGCCGGTGGACGCCGTTATCTTTGACCTGGAGGACGCCGTGCCGCTGCCGGACAAAGAGACGGCGCGGGTGATGGTCAGGGACTCCGTGAAAGCGGTCAAAGCCGGCGGGGCGCATATTTTTGTGCGCGTCAACGCACTGAGCACCGGGCTGACCGCGGCGGACCTGGAAGCGGTGGCGGTCAGCGGCCTGGACGGGATACTGCTCGCCAAAGCGGAATCCGGCGCGGACGTGGTGGAAGCGTCCGGTATGCTTGCCGGTATCGAAAAGAAACGCGGACTGGAAGCGGGCAGCATCCGGATAATGCCGCTGGTGGAGACGGCCAGGGGCGTTCTCAACGCCGGTGAAATCGCCGCGGGCGGTGAGCGGGTGGTAGCCGTGGCCTTTGGCGCCGGAGACTATTACCGGGACCTGGGCCTGAGCGTGGCCTCACTTACTCCGGAGCAGACGGAGCTGTTATACGCCCGCTCGCAGACGGTGGTCGCCAGCCGGGCGGCGGGGGCCCCCGCGCTGGATACGGTTTACTTCGGCCCGCTGACGGACCGTGAAGGGCTGATGAAGGAGACGGAGCTGGCCCGGCGGCTGGGCTTCAAGGGCAAGATGGTCATCCATCCCGCCCAGGTCGAGGTGGTGAACCGGGTTTTCTCGCCGTCACCGGAGGAGGCGGAAGAATCGAGAAAGATTGTGGCCGCTTTCGAGGAAGCGCAGGGCCGGGGCCTGGGGGCGATATCTCTGGACGGCAAGATGATTGACATAATGAACTACCGGCAGGCCAGAGATATGGTCGATTTCGTCGAACTGATTGCGGAAAGGGAAGAAAAAAGGCGGCAGTCTTCAGGCCCGAGCCTGCTACAGTACTTTACCGCCTCGCCGTAAAAGGGCCGGGCATTCGCCGGCGGACATCACTTGTGTTCCTGGATGATATTGCCGCCGTCGATGACAATTTCCGCGCCGGTGATGTAGGTTGACGCTTCTGAAGCCAGGAAAACGGCCAGGTCCCCCATCTCGTCGATGGTGCCCAGCCTGCCCAGGGGTATCTCCCTGCCCAGTTCCCGGATATAGGCGTCTTCAGATTCCCACCCCCGGGAAGAAGCCATACTCCGCATCATCGGGGTGTCAAAAGAACCGGGCAGTATGGCGTTCACGTTGATACCGTATTCGGCCACTTCCAGGGCCAGGGTCCGGGTAAGGGCGGATACGGCCCCTTTGGAAGCCGAATAGAGACCCATTCCCTTGCCGGAAACGCGGGGACCGGTGACCGAGGAGATATTGATGATTTTCCCGTAGCGGCGCTCTATCATCCCCGGCAGCACCGCCCGGGTGCAGTTACACACCCCCTTGATGTTGGTGCCAATGACGCGGTCGCTGATTTCGGCGGTGGTTTCCAGGAAAGGTACGGAAGGGGCGATGGCGGCGTTATTGACCAGGATGTCTATCCGGCCGAAGCGGCCCAGCACCTCGTCCACCGCCCGCTGTACCCGGTCCGCATCAGCAACGTCCACCTGGAAGCAAGCCGCCTGCTGACCGCTGTCCAGAATGTCCCTTTCCAGTTTCTGAAGGGGGTCAACGGAACGGCCGAAAAGGACGGCGGTGGCTCCCTCCCTGGCCGCCGCCCGGGCGATGCCTTCTCCCAGGCCTCTAACCGCACCGGTGATGATGGCCACCCTGCCCGGCAAGACCTGTCTTTCCACTGGAACGCCGCCTCCCTTTCCTGGATGCCCGATATTACCTTTTCTCCGCCGGAGAGTCAAGGGTTTATTTGGCTCTGGTCGTTTTTCCATTTGTCATTGCGAGTACAGCGAACCAATCTCTACCGCTTTGAGATTGCCACCGGTGCTTCCGACCCTTCGCAATGACACCCGCCACCAGAACCGGCCAAGCGGGAGATTGACACCGGCAGCGCTCTTTGTTATACTACACTGGCAGTTGGTGCCCGAGTAGCGCAACGGTAGCGCAACCGACTTGTAATCGGTAGGTTAGCGGGTTCGAATCCCCTCTCGGGCTGGGATGCGGGCACGGTGGTTCGGGGAGGGGTGCCGGAGTGGTTAATCGGAGCAGACTGTAAATCTGCCGCCCTAAGGGCTACGCAGGTTCGAATCCTGCCCCCTCCACCATCATTTTTCTGCTTGACAAAAGAACGCAAACGTCTTAACCTGTATATTAGTTCCCCATCGTTGCTTTGAGGTTCATGCGGGCAACGGTGTTGCAGCGTGCAACCGGTTACTGCCGGCGGCGTGCTGGAAGCGGGAACTGCGTTCTTTATGATGAAGTGAAAAGTTGATTGACTTTTCATAAATAATACTCTACAATTAGCTTCGGATATTGTGCCCACATAGCTCAGTTGGCAGAGCACGTTCTTGGTAAGAACGGGGTCATCAGTTCGAATCTGATTGTGGGCTCGGATTAAACGGAGGTTGAAATGGCGAAACAGAAATTTGAGCGGACCAAACCACATGTTAATGTTGGAACCATCGGTCATGTTGACCACGGTAAGACCACGCTTACCTCGGCGATAACGCTGGTGCTTTCCAAGCAGCCGGGGGGCAGCGGCTACCGTGCCTTTGACAGCATTGATAATGCGCCGGAAGAGAAGGCGCGTGGGCTGACCATCGCCATCGCTCATATCGAATATGAGACGGAAAAAAGACATTACGCTCATATTGACTGTCCCGGCCACGCTGACTTTGTCAAGAACATGATTACCGGTGCCGCTCAGATGGATGGAGCCATTCTGGTGGTAAGCGCTCCGGATGGGCCGATGCCCCAGACCAGGGAGCACGTGTTGCTGGCCCGCCAGGTAGAAGTCCCCTACGTCGTCGTGGCGCTGAATAAAGTGGACGCCATGGATGACGAGGAGCTCCTGGACCTGGTGGAAATGGAAGTAAGGGAGTTACTCAGCGCCTACAACTTCCCCGGTGACGACCTGCCGATAACCCGTGTCAGCGCACTGAAAGCGCTGGAGTGCGGGTGCGGTACCCGGGAGTGCCAGTGGTGCGGGCCGATACTGAAACTGATGGATACCGTGGATGAATATATCCCGATGCCCACGCGCCCCAAAGACCAGCCGTTCCTGATGCCGGTGGAAGACGTCTTCAGTATCAAAGGACGGGGTACCGTGCCTACCGGCCGTGTCGAGCGGGGGGTAATCAAGGCCGGTGACGAGGTAGAGCTGGTGGGTCTCCACCACGAGCCGCGCAAAGTGGTGGCTACCAGTCTGGAAATGTTCCACAAGATTCTGGACTACGCCGAGCCGGGTGACGCCGTTGGCGTACTGCTCAGAGGCGTGGAACGGACTGATATCGAACGCGGCCAGGTGCTGGCGGCACCGGGTTCGATTAAACCGCATACCTACGCCGAAGCTGAGGTATACGTATTGACCAAGGATGAGGGTGGCCGCCATACCCCGTTCTTCAACGGCTACCGCCCTCAGTTCTATATCCGGACGACCGACGTTACCGGTACCATCGAACTGCCGGAAGGAGTGGAGATGGTTATGCCCGGTGATAATATCACCATGAAGATAAAACTGATCTACCCGGTGGCGATGGAAAAAGGTCTGCGTTTTGCGATTCGTGAGGGAGGCAGGACGGTAGGTGCCGGCACCGTTAGCGGCATCATCGAATAAGATATGGCTAAAAAAGGCGAAGCGAGAGGGATTATCCATCTGGCCTGCACCGAGTGCAAGGAGAGAACGTACACTACCAGCAAGAACCGGAAAAATGACCCTCAGCGTCTGGAGTTGAATAAGTTCTGTCCGCGCTGCCGTACCACCCGCGTTCACCGGGAGACAAGATAACACGGGCATGATGACACGAAGAGACTCTTGAAATGAGACAGCGGACGGCAAAACCCAGGAAAAGCGGCTCCAGGTTTCGGTTTATCGCGGAAACCGTTGGGGAACTGCGCAAAGTAGTCTGGCTTTCCCGGAGAGAGGTTATTTACCTGTCAACTCTGGTGCTGATTGTCTCTCTGGCGGCTGGCCTGTTCCTGGGGATGGTGGATTATGCTTTTTCATCTCTCATTGAAGGGATTTTTCTGGGTAGTTAGTGCGCCCGCTTGTCCCGGGTTAAGGCAGGCGGGTGAAGCTCCCCGTCTTTCAAATCAAGACAGACAATAGTAAGGATTGATGGTGGCGGAAAACGGCGAAAACTGGTTTGTGATTCATACCTACTCCGGGTATGAAGAACGAGTTAAAAGAAACCTGGAGCAGCGCATCAAGTCACTGGATTCCAGTGACGAAATCCGGCAGGTGGTGATACCCACCGAGGACGAGATAGAGGTCAAGAACGGCCAGCGCCGGACGGTGACCAAGAAAACACTGCCCGGCTACGTGCTGGTGCAGATGAAGCTGAGCGATACGAGCTGGGGGGTGGTGCGCAATACCCCGGGGGTTACCGGTTTTGTGGGCAGCGGCAGCAAGCCGACACCGCTGGGGGAAGACGAGGTGAGCAAGATACTGAAGCGGATGGAGGAGGAAACACCGCGGGTCAAGGTGGGTTTCCGCCGCGGACAGAGCGTCCGGGTTACGGATGGTCCGTTTATCGATTTCGTCGGTGTGGTGGATGAGATTAATACCAGTAAGGGTAAAGTCAGGGTCCTTCTGACCCTTTTCGGCCAGGAAACACCCGTGGAGTTGGATTTCCTGCAGGTAGAAAAGCTGTAATACGTTTGGAGAGACAGGATGGCGAAGAAGGTTAGAGCGATAATCAAGCTGCAGATTCCGGCCGGGCAGGCAAACCCGGCGCCGCCGGTGGGCCCGGCGCTCGGTCAGCACGGAATAAACATTATGGGTTTCTGCAAGGAATACAATGACCGCACCTCTTCTCAGGTAGGGTCCATCGTACCGGTGGAAATAACCGTTTTTGAAGACCGGACCTTTTCCTTCACCACCAAGACACCACCGGCGACCGACCTGCTGAAAAAGGCGATGGGCGCCGAAAAAGGAAGCAGCAGCGCCGGTCACCAGGCCCTGGGCACGCTGCCGCGGGAAAAACTGCGGGAAATAGCCCAGGTCAAAGAGAAAGACCTGAGCGCCAACAGCATTGAACAGGCGGAACGAATCATAGAAGGCACCGCGCGAAGTATGGGAATCAAGGTAGAGTAGGGGAAAATGGTAAAACAGGCAAAAAAAGCCAGAGAAGCCGCCCAGACAGTCGACCGGTCAAAAACGTACTCCCCGGAGGAGGCAATTGAGCTGGCCAGGAAAGCCGCTCACGCCCGCTTTGATGAAACCGTTGAGCTCCATCTCCGCATGGGGGTTGACCCGCGGAACGCCACCCAGCAGGTGCGCGGCGTAGCCCTGTTGCCGCACGGATTGGGGAAGAAAGTCCGCGTTCTCGTTTTTGCCCAGGGCGACGGGGTGAAAATCGCCGAGAATGCCGGCGCTGATTACGTCGGCGGGGACGAGCTAATCAAGAAAATAGAGGACGGCTGGCTGGAGTTTGATACCGCCATCGCTACCCCGGATATGATGGGTAAAGTAGGCAAGCTGGGCAAGATCCTGGGGAGGCGGGGGCTGATGCCCAACCCCAAGGCCGGCACGGTGGTGGCGGCCGAAGACCTGCCCAGGGTGATTGAGGAAGCCCGGAAAGGGCGGGTGGAGTTCAAACTGGACCGGACGGCCATCATTCACGTGCCGCTGGGGAAAGTAAGCTTCAGTGAAGACCTGCTCATGGGTAACCTGACCGCCCTCGTGGATGCGGTGATGCGGGCCAAGCCGAGCGGCGCCAAAGGACAGTACGTGAAGACAGCGGTACTGACGACAACCATGGGGCCGGGAGTAAAACTGGACCTGAAACCTACCCTCGCCCTGAGTTCCAGCTGACGGCGGTTTACTTTTCCCGGAAAAACCGGTAAACTGTAATAAAAATTGAATAAAGTCCTGAGACAGTAGGTGCCGTTACCGGCTTAATCAAAGTGCCTGCCGAGGAGAGAAGAGTCCAGTCAGCGAGACCGGATTTTCATTTATCCTTGTGCCGCAGGCGCAGGGATTTTTTATTATACCGGAAAAACCGGCCGGCACCCGGGAGGTAAAAAATATGCCCAGGGAAGAGAAAGTTCAGATAGTAGATGAACTGCAGGAGATACTTACAGAGAGCAGCGCCGGGGTACTGGCGGACTACCGCGGGCTGACCACGGCCGAGCTTACTGCCCTGCGCCGGGCCTTGGCCAGGTCGGATATAAAGTTCCGGGTGGTAAAAAATACCCTGGCCAGGTTCGCCGCCGAGAAGGCGGCAAAGAAAGAGCTGGCCGGGTATTTCCAGGGGCCGGTGGCTATCGCCTTCGGCTATGGGGACGTTACCGGGCCGGCAAAGACGCTGGCCGAGCACATTAAAGCCGCCAGGATAGAGATGCGTCTCACCGGGGGCTTTTTAGGAGATACCGTCCTTGACGCTGGCGGGGTGGAGACGCTGGCCAAGCTGCCGCCCAGAGAAGTCCTGCTGGCTCAGGTCATCAGCGGCATACAGAGTCCAATCACCGGCTTGCTGAGCTGTCTGGCAGGTCCGGTCAGAGGCCTGGCCGGCGTGCTGCAGGCCAGAATCAATCAACTGGAGGGAAAGTAGAATGGCAGAACAGGAAGAAAAAACAACTCAACCGACGGCGGAAGAAACTGTAGAGACAAAAGAGGCGCCGGAAGAGAAACAGCCGGAGGCAAAGGAAGAAGCCGCCGAGCCGCCGAAAGCGGAAGAGAAAAAAGAAGAAGCCCCGGCAGAGGCTCCGGAAGCCGCGAAAGAAGAGGCTGAAGAAAAACCGACCCCGGCCAAGAAGGAGAAGACAAAAGTGTCACCGGCTCTTGAAGGAATAATGGAAAGCATCAAGAAGATGACGGTAGTGGAACTGGCGGAGCTGGTCAAGGCTCTGGAAACCGAGTTCGGCGTCAGCGCCGCGGCGCCGGTGGCGTCAGCCCCGGCGGCAGCCCCGGCGGAAGCGGCCGCTCCGGAGGAAGAGCAGACGGAGTTCACCGTGGTTCTGCAGGATATAGGCTCGAACAAGATTAACGTCATTAAAGCGGTACGGGAAGTAACTTCTCTCGGCCTGAAAGAGTCCAAGGACCTGGTGGAAGGCGCGCCCCAGAACGTCAGGGAAAACGTGGGCAAAGAAGAGGCGGCCACCATCAAAGAAAAGCTGGAAGCCGCCGGAGCTAAAGCGGAGATTAAATAGGTCCTCGCTTCTCCAATACACCGGCGCTGCTGCTTCTCCTTTCTTCAGGACTGGAGACGTACGTACAGGGATAAACCATGCGGAGAGGGGCTTTTGCCCCTCTCCGGCGGTATTTGTGGGTGGCAGAGGAGAAAGGGCTGCCGGGGTGACTGGTTGAAAAGGCGGTCAAAATAGCCTATAGTTACCACCAGTAACCACCTGGCAGGAGATGACGGGTATGCTACCGGACAGTGTCATGCTGGTGATTGTCGGCGGTGTTTTTCTCAGTATCGGTCTGGCCCTGGTCCTCTGGGGGAAGAAGGAAGAAAAAGATTACTATAACCGCCTTTCCTCTCGCCCGGGTGATGCCCGCGAGTTTATTGAACACTGGCCTTTCCGCCAGCAGCCGGGAGCTTTGAAAATGGGCGGCTGGATAACTGTAGCCATCGGCCTGGTAATGCTGCTGACCGGCGGCATCCTTTTCTTTTTCGGCTAGCGCCGGCCTTACTTCCCGGACGATTCCGTCTCATCCGGGACGCTCAGCTCCTGCAGATCAGCCTCGATGCGGAGGGCATTGGCCCGGAGCCGGTTGGAAGGGATGACGCGTCCGTCCCGGTAAACGAACCAGCCTGCCTGCTGCCAGTAATCTCTCGCCTCCCATTCCGTCACCCCGGACATGTCCACGAACACGTACCAGATGTTGCTGCCGTCTTGGTAGAGCTCGGAAACGGCCGTCCAGTTGTCGCTGGTCGCCTCGAACTCGGCCAGGTAGGTCTTCGCCTCGTGGCTTTCCGCCAGGCCCAGCAGGTGCTCGTGGACGGCCAGGGTAGCCCGGTCTTCCGAGGTGATGAACCTGGAAGCGGGTTTTTCCGCTTCTTCCGGCTGGGTTTCCGCAGGCGGGAAGGTGCCGAAGTCCTGGCAGCCGGCAATGGAGAGCGCCATCAGGACCAGCAGGGTGCTGACCAGGCTGCGCTTGAGATAATCGGTTTTGCTGTGGCGCATATGCTTCCTCGTCCGTTGCCGCCGGAAACTCAGAGAGGCGGCAGTTTTCTTTTCAACCTGCCGTATTATGACGCTCTTCTCGGGCGGTACTGGGTGGCTTCCGCTACGTGATGCGCTTTAATTATATCAGAGTTTTCCAGGTCGGCGATAGTGCGGGCCAGTTTCAAAATGCGGTGGAACGCCCGGGCGGAAAGGTAAAGCTGTTTCATGGCCGCTTTGAGCAGGTCCCGGGCGGGCTCCTCAGTCTGGCAAAACTCTCTGACCTCGGTCGCGGTCATATCGGCGTTACTGCCGAGGGTCATATTCCGGAACCGTTCGGACTGGTGGGAGTGGGCGGCCCGGACCCTTTCCCGGATGACGGCGGAAGGCTCTCCCAGACGGTCGTCGGCCAGCTTTTCGTAATCGATGTGCGGCACTTCGATGAAGATGTCCACGCGGTCAATGAACGGTCCGGAGATGCGCCGCTGGTAGCGGGAGACCAGTCCCGGCGAGCAGGTGCACTGCCGGAAGGGGTCACCGTAGTAGCCGCACGGGCACGGGTTCATCGCTCCTACCAGCATAAAGTTGGCCGGAAAAGTCACCCTTCCCTGGGCGCGGCTGATGGTAACTACCTTGTCTTCCAGCGGCTGCCGCAGCACCTCCAGGAGGGTATGCCCGAATTCGGGCAGCTCGTCGAGAAAGAGGACCCCCCGGTGGCTGAGACTTATCTCTCCCGGCTTCGGCCAGTGCCCCCCGCCTACCAGACCGGCATTGGATATGGTGTGGTGGGGGGCGCGGAAAGGTCTCTGCCTTATCAGGGGGGTAGAAGGAGGCAGCAGCCCGCTGACGCTGTAGATTTTGGTCACTTCCAGGGCTTCGTCGGTAGACATCGGCGGGAGTACGGACGGCAGGGAGCGCGCCAGGAGCGTTTTGCCGCTTCCGGGGGGACCGCTCATGATGATGTTGTGACCCCCGGCGGCGGCTACCTCCAGGGCGCGTTTGACGTGCTCCTGTCCCTTGATATAGGCCATATCGATGGCCGCCGGACCCGGAGCGGGACTATCTTCGGGAGCCTCCGCGGGCACGTATTCCGGGGCCGGGATTTCCCCGTGGAAATAACCGACCAGCTGGGACAGCGAGGCAATGGGAATGATTCTGGCGCTTTCCAGCAGGGACGCTTCCCGCGCGTCCGTCTCCGGCACGATGACGGTATCTATCCGGGCCTGATTGGCCAGGGCCACCATGGGCAGGATGCCCTGGGTATGGCGCAGGCTCCCGTCCAGGGAAAGCTCGCCGAGGACCAGTGCCGGCGTGCCGTCAGTGCGCAGCTGTTCCGAGCTGAGCAGGATGCCGATGGCGATGGGCAGGTCATAAGAAGGCCCGGCTTTCTTCAGGTCGGCCGGGGCGAGGTTGACCACGATGCGCTTCATCGGGAAGGTGAAACCGGAGTTCCTGATGGCGGCGCGCACCCTCTCCTTGGCCTCCTGGACAGCCGCGTCCGGCAGACCGACGATGGTCAGAGCCGGCAGGCCGCTGGAGATATCGACTTCGACATCGACCAGGTAGCCTTCCAGACCGACAACGGCCGCGGTTTTTACTTTGGACAGCATGGTTCTCCTGCGAGCTATGTTACTGCGGAAACGCCCCGCTGTCAAAGTGCGCGGTAGCCGGGAAGAGCCGGGGTGACCGCGCTGCTAACCGGATATTCCTTTCAATGTCTTTCCCGGACGGCTTTCCCGGCTCTTTTTCTGAGCGCGGGAGGCTGTGCTATAATGAAAGCGAAGGTGAAATTATGCTGGACAGACTGGAGAGAATAGAGAAGCGTTACGAAGAGCTTGACGGGCAGATGGCGTTGCCAGAGGTGGCGACTGACCTGAAGGAGCTGCAGTCACTGGCGCAGGAGAAGGCCAGCATCAGCGATTTGGTGGCGAAGTACCGGGAATATAAGACCGCCGCCCGGTCTCTGGAAGAGACCAGGGCGATGCTGGATGACGGGATGGAGGAAGAGATGGAAGCACTGGTCAAGCAGGAGCTGGAAGACCTGGAGGCGCGGCTGGCACACCTGCACCAGGAGCTGAAACTGGCCCTCCTCCCCAGGGACCCTAACGATGAGAAAGACATTATCATGGAAATACGGGCCGGGGCGGGTGGTGATGAGGCCGGACTGTTTGCCGCTGACCTGTTCCGGATGTACAGCCGTTACGCCCAGGTGAAAAACTGGGCGGTGGATATTATCAGCCTGAACGAGAGCGGCATCGGCGGCTTCAAGGAAATAATTTTCGAGATAAAGGGCAAAGGCGCTTTCAGCCGGCTGAAATACGAAAGCGGCGTGCACCGGGTGCAGCGGGTGCCCACCACCGAATCTTCGGGCAGAATCCACACTTCCACGGCCACGGTGGCCGTTTTGCCCAAGGCGGAAGAAGTGGATATTTCCATAAACCCGGAAGACCTGAAAATGGACATCTTCCACGCCGGCGGCGCCGGCGGGCAGAACGTGAACAAGGTGGCCACCGCGGTGCGCCTGACTCACTTACCCACGGGGATGGTGGTGGTCTGCCAGGACGAACGCTCCCAGCTGCAGAACAAGATAAAAGCGATGTCCGTCCTGCGCAGCCGGCTTCTGGATATCGAGCGGCGCGAGCAGGAAGAGAAAATAACCTCGGAAAGGCGCTCACAGGTGGGCAGCGGGGACCGGGCGGAAAAGATACGCACCTATAACTTTCCCCAGGACCGGGTTTCCGACCACCGCATTAACCTGACCCTGCGCAACCTGCCCCGTATCATGGAAGGCGACCTGGACGAACTCATCGATACTATCGCCACCAGCTATCAGGCGAAACAGCTGGAGGAACAGGTGGCGTGACCCGGCGGCAGGCCCTGGGCCGGGCTTGGAAGATGCTCCGTAAACGCCGCATCGAAGATGCCCCCCTGGAAAGTGAAGTCCTGCTCAGGCACGTCCTGAAGATAGACCGGGCCCGACTGTACCTTGACCTCGAAGCGCCGCTGGACGCGGCGCAGGCGGAAGCTTTCTGGCGGCTCATTGAGCGGCGGGCGAGAGGAGAACCGACCGCCTATCTCACCGGCCACCGCGAGTTTTACGGCCTTGATTTCTGCGTCGACCCCGGAGTGCTGATTCCCAGACCGGAAAGTGAACTTCTGGTGGAAAAAGCCCTTTCTCTGGCGCGGCAAAAGAAGGTGTCTACCGTGGCGGATATCGGCACCGGCTGCGGCGCCATCGCCGTCTGTCTGGCCCTGCACCTGGGGACGATACGGATTTACGCCACTGATATTTCGCCCGAAGCCCTGGAGGTGGCCCGGCTGAACCGGGAACGGTACGGGGTGACGGACCGGATAGAGCTACGGTGCGGAGACCTGCTTGGGCCGCTGCCGGAACCGGTTGACCTCATCGTGGCCAACCTGCCCTACGTGCGGAAGTCAGACCTGGCAGAGGAAGGCCCGCTGTATTACGAGCCGGCGCGGGCGCTGGACGGCGGTGAATCGGGCTTGAAAGAGATAGAGCGACTCTGCCGGCAGGCGGGGCCTAAACTGCGCCCCGCAGGGTGTCTGCTGCTGGAGATTGGCCGCGGGCAGCGGGAGGCAGTCACCGGATTGCTCCGGGAGCTCTTCCCGGCCGGTAAACTCGAAATCGATAGTGACCTGGCCGGCATCGAACGGGTGGTGAGCCTGTGCTTGACGTCCTGAAACATCGATGCTAGATTAGTCAACGGGATTTTTAACCGGGTTCCGGTTGCTCTCCGGCTGATGAAACAGCTACGTACCCTTTGTCCAAGGCCCGGTCTGTTCCAGAAACATGGTAGCAATCGGCTGGTGCCCGGGGAAAGATTCAGGAAGGGAGCGTTATGAACATAATTGTCTGCGTGAAACAGGTGATCGACCCCGAAGCGCCGCCGGCCAGTTTCAAGGTGGATACCGCTTCCAGTAAAGTGCTGCCGGCGCCGGGGGTTTCCCAGGTAATCAGCCCTTTTGACGAAAACGCTGTGGAAGCCGCCCTGAGAATCAAGGACGCCGACGGCGGGAAAATCACCGTTATCAGCCTGGGCGCCCACCTGCTGCGGGAGGTGGTGAAAAAGCCGCTTTCCATGGGGGCGGATGAGCTCATTCTGCTCGAGGACGAAGCCTTTGCCGATGGCGATAGCTGGTCTACGGCCAGTGCCTTGGCACTGGCCGTACAAAAGGTAGGTGATTACGACCTGATTCTGTGCGGGCGGCAGGCCTCAGACTGGGACGCCGGTCAGGTAGGCCCCGGCATCGCCGAAATCCTGGGCGTGCCCTGTGTGACCGTGGCCAAAAAGGTAACGGCGGCTGACGGCAGGGCTACCGTGGAGAGGGTGACAGATGACGGCATCGAAATCTGCGAAGTGTCGCTGCCGGCCCTGGTCACGGTCAGTAACGAGCTGGGCGAGCCGCGCTATCCGACCATAAAGGGGATTATGGCCGCCAAGAAAGTGGAACCCGTGGTCTGGAAACCGGCCGATATCGGCCTTGACCCGGCGCAAACCGGCGCGGAGGGCCGGCGCAGCCGTCTGCAAAAGCTGTTCCAGCCGGTCCACGAAGGCAGGTGTGAGATGGTGGGAGGAGAGAGCCCGGAAGAAATGGGAGTTAACCTGGCGCTGAAACTGCGGGAAGCCAGGCTACTCTAACTAGGAGCGTGACTCGTTTTCCGGGTTAATCGACGGAGGGTAAATCAGATGGCAGAAAATAAGGGAATTATGGTACTCGCGGAGGTCAGGGGAGGAAAACCGGCCGCGATTACCGCCGAATTGCTCGGCGGGGGGCGGAAGCTGGCAGACGACCTGGGAGAGGAACTGAGCGCGGTGCTGGCAGGTGGTGAGGTGGCGGGCCTGGCCGGGGAGCTGATTGCCGCCGGCGCTGATAAAGTTTACCTGGTAGAAGACCCGCGGCTGGCGGACTACCAGCCTGATGCTTATACGGCGGTAATGGAAAAAGTGGCGCGGGAGACGGTGCCGCGGGCGATGCTTATGGGCCAGACAGCCATCGGGCGGGACCTGGCGCCGCGTCTGGCGTTTCGTTTGAAAACGGCGGCGACACTGGACTGCGTGGAGCTGGCCGTTGAAGGTGGTTCCGGACGGCTCCTGCAGACGAAACCGGTTTACGGGGGCAATGCCCTTGCAGTGTTCAGCGGAGACACTTTTCCCCAGGTCGCCACGGTACGGGCGAAAGTGATGACGCCCCTGGAGCCGGACGCCTCCCGGCAGGGAGAGACTGTCCCCTTTGCGGTGGAACCGGGCGATGCAGACGTCCGGACCAGGCTTCTGGAAAAAATCCCCCGGGAAGAGGAAGGTATAAGGCTGGAAGATGCCGGGGTGGTGGTAAGCGGCGGCCGGGGCATCGGCAGCGCGGAAGGCTTCAAGCAGCTGGAAGAGCTGGCCGGACTGCTGAAAGGCGCGGTGGGTGGCACCCGGCCTACCGTGGATAACGGCTGGTTACCGGACCAGTTGCAGGTGGGGCTGACCGGCAGAATAGTGGCGCCGGAGCTCTACATCGCGGTGGCACTGTCCGGGGCCAGCCAGCATATGTCCGGGTGCAGCGGCAGCAAGAACATCGTAGCCATCAACCGGGACGCCGAGGCTAACATCTTCCGGGAGGCGCGCTTCGGCGTGGCGGGCGATTGGAAGAAGGTGCTGCCGGCGTTCACGGAAAAGCTGCGGGAGTTGCTGGCGGAGTAAGGGATATTAATACGGGGTTTTTTAACTCCCCGCTTCCGCACCCCCTTATCAGGCGCGGGGGCGGGAGACACCCGGTAACGGTATGATGTGAACTTGGCTGCGCAATCCGTAAAGGTTGAATTTGGCTAATGATGTATTGTACAATGTTTCATCACCCCATTTGTCAACCCGGACTAATTTAAACTTAGAAAGTACTGTTGAGGTGGCCCTTGATGAAAATTTTGAGAGTAATCTGCTTGATCACGGTGAGCTTGCTGGCTTTATCCCCGGTCGGGGTGGTGATGGCCCAGGAGGAACAACCGGAAGAGGTAATAGCAGAATACGGGCTGGAG
>CAZTMR010000020.1:0-22302 GCA_964615345.1 uncultured Dehalococcoidaceae bacterium
GCCCGATTTACCCGTTTTAGCCTCAGTTTCGGGTAGTCAATGGTAAACTTGGGCTGGGGAGTTCTTTTCCGTCTAGCGTCAGAGGCATAAGCTCCGTGCCGTAACCGGAACCGAGAGTGTTTTTAAGCTCAAACTGAAAGCCCTCACCGTTGTTGCGCAGGCTCCCTTTCACGTATAGTCGCTTGAGCAGGAACGGTGGTACGCTAATCATGTTCACACCTCCTCAGATTTGATGCTAGCCGGGTAATCGCTGGCGTCGGTCACTCGCTGCCCTGGAGCATTTTAAAAAATGCTTTTTCTACTTCCACTGCCCCGGCAGGTAAAGGGTTGACTTTACCCAGTGTCAGGGCGCAAAGATAAACTTTAGCGGTTTTTTCTACGAGCTCGCACACGGCAAAGGCATCGGCCATTGTCCGGCCGATACCTACCACTCCGTGATTGGCCAATAACGCAGCGTTTCTATCTCCCAGCGCGCTCAGGGCGTTTTCGACCAGCTCCTCGCTGCCAGGGAGAGCGTATTCAGCCAGCTTTACTTCTCCTCCGACAAGGGTAACCTGCTCATCCAGAATAGCAGGGATTTCCATACCGGCAACGGTAAAGGCGCTGGCGAAGACGGAGTGAGTATGGACCACGGCACTGATGTTCTTCCTTACCTTATAGATGCCGATGTGTAGCATGGTCTCCACGGAAGGGGCCAGGTCTCCTTCCACCGGTTCAGTCTCGAAGTCAATAACCGGGATGTCCTCGATGGTGAGTGAATCGTAGGGCCGTCGGTTCGGAGTGATAGCCAGGAGCTGACGGCTATCCCCGGACGGCAGCCGCAGGCTTACGTTTCCTGAAGTACCCACCGTCAGCCCTTTGTTGAGCATTTTCCGGCTTGTTTCCAGTACCAGTTTTTTTTCTTCTTTCCACCCGGTCATTTCATTTCTCCGCTTAGCTTTTCCAGCCACCGAGAGGTGGAGAGCCATCTTTGGTATCGGTCGGTATATTCCAGGACAATGCCGGGGTCTGGCTCGCTGACTGAAAACCCGGGAAACATTGCGTTTACTGCCTCGGACGGGCTGGAATAGAAACCTGACCCGATAGCCGCATATACCGCTGCGCCCAGCGCAGAAGCTTCTGGCATCTGAAGAACAGAAACCGGCCTGCCTAAAATGCTTGGGAGCAACCGGACAAGGCACCGACTCTGTGCCAGGCCGCCACCGATTCTTATCTCTTCTATATTGTACCCTGAAATCTCTTCAAGTTGAAGACAGTTGGCTTTGATGGCAAAGCCAAGATTTTCCAGTGACGCCCTCACCAGATGGCCGGGCTGGACGTTATTCACACTGAGAGGTACCGGGAAAAGGAACCCACCAAAGTTCATGGTCAGACGGCTCATGTTCATAGCGGTAGGACCGGTAAAAGCCAGCACTTCCTGAGTATCTAGGGGGGGTCTCCAGCGCCATACCGTCCATAAGGGCATAAACCTCTTTTCCCAGAAAATTCTTTTGCCCGAACATCATCTCTTTGAGCCAGTAATAGGCGTTGCCCGCTTCTCCGGCACTGCTTTCCAGCACCCATCTCTCCGGAAGCGGGTGACAGCCTGTCCAGACCCTTTTTTCCGAATCGATGACGGGTTCTTCCGTAACCAGTTGCACCGGGGCGCTCCATCCAAGCACCGCGGCTGCTTGCCCCTTATCCTTTATCCCCATACCGACCAGTCCGCAGTGGGTATCCGGCGCTCCCTGCACGACAGGCGTCCCGGCTCTGATACCAGTTTCAGCGGCGGCGCGGCCCGTAATTTTTCCTACCCGGCTACCCGCCGGAACGAGAGGCGGGTAGATGTCAACTGGTAAGGACAGGAGCTCGCGCAGCCGGTATGACCATTGACGGTGACGGAGGTCCACCAGTCCCATTTCACACGCCCCACAGACTTCGCTTACGCGCTCGCCGGATAGCCGGTATGTAATCCAGTCGCTAATAGTAAGGACACTGGCAATTTGGGCATAAATTTTTGGTCGGTTGACCTGGAACCACCGCAACTTGGCCGGGGCAAAGAGGAAGGAAGGCGTATGGCCGGTAATGGCATAGAGCTCCGCGCCAAACTGGCCGTCCAACAAGAGTCCTTCAGTCAGCGCTCTGAGGTCTATATTGGGCCCGGCGTATAGCTCTCTGCCGTCTTTATCCAGGAACACCGTACCTTGCCTTTGACTGGTAGTGCTGACGCCGACGATGGTTTCCGGACTGACCGCGGCACTATGCAAGGTTTCCTTTATAGTATCGCAGATTATGTTCCAAAACAGGTCAGGGGCAAACTCCCTGCCGAAGGACCCTGTCTCGCCGGGAGTGTGGTAGTTCCATTCTCTTCCACAGCAGGAGAGCACGTTTCCTTCCAGGTCAATAACAATGCAGCGGACACGGCTGGTGCCGGCATCTATGGCCATGACATGGTTAGCGGGCATATTCTGTCCAGACCTCCGGGTTGACCAGATTATACGGACGCTTGCCGTTAACGAATCTCTCTATATCTTCAACCATCATCTGAGAATAACGCCGTATCGTACCATCAGTTGCTCCACCCAGGTGAGGGGTCAAGACCACGTTGTTCAGCTGTAGAAAAGGGCTGTCTGGTGACACCGGGTGTGTTTGAAAGGTATCAAAAGCGGCGCCAGCGATACGTCCTTGCCGGAGGGCTTCGAGGAGTATTTTCTCGTCCACTATTTCCCAGGACGCAGTGTTTACCAGATAGGCATCAGGCTTCATCAGGCAAATCTCATTCGCCCCCAGTAAACCTGCGGTCTCGGGCAATGCCGGACAGTGTATGGTGACAAAGTCGGACTGCTTCATGAGGCTGGATAAACCTACCCCGGTAGCCCCAGCTTGTGCCATTTTCCCTCGGGTAACGTAAGGGTCATATGCCAGCACTTTCATATCAAAAGCGTGAAGCCTTTTAGCCAGTTCCATGCCGATTGCGCCAAACCCCACTATGCCGACCACCTTCCCCGCCAGCTCTGTTCCCCGAGACGTGATATAGGGTTCTACCGGATCAAGCCATTTCCCTGACTGTATCATACGGTGAGAAGAAGGGATACGGCGGGCCAGAGAAATCATTAACCCCACAGTATGCTCCGCCACGGAGACAGCGTTTCTGGCCGGTGTATTAACCACCAGGACTCCGTGACTGGTGGCAGCGTCAATGTCCACGTTATTGACTGCGCCCCGGCAAACCCCGACGAAACGGAGTTTGTTTATGTTATCGAAAACCTCGTCGAAAACAAAATCGGCTTCAACCACCAGGATCTGCAGGTCCTCATTCTGAATACGGGACGCCAGCTCTTCCGGGGATACCAGTCTCCTGGTATCCATCCAGTTCTCATAGATGACCTCTAGCCTCTGCTCCAGTCTCCACATAGCCTGAGGGGCAAAGGGAGCAAGAACAAGTGCTTTCAATCTTTCCTCCCGATGTCAGAAAGGGAATTTTCCAGTCTGCGGGCAGCTTTCAGATAGTCTTCTTCCAGCAGTCTATTAGACCTGGCGTACGAGTTGCAATCGGTCAGGAGGATGGCAAGCTCTTCTCTGGATATCTTGTCCCCTTTCATCTCCGCCACGTGTAACAGGGTGTTATAGGCCAGGACAAAGGGTATTACGCAGAACATCCGGATGGACCTTTCGCTTTCCGGTATCGTCTCAATATATTTCAGGGTTGAGTCATAAGCCTCCAGTATGACGGGGAGCAACATCCTGAACACTCCTTTTTTCTGGGAATGGGACAGGCTGTCCAGCTTTTCAGGGTCGATACCGTGTTTCTCCGTTATGGAGGCTGGAATATAGCACCAGCCCCGTCTGATGTCTTTTGGGTAGTCCTTGGCGATGTTGGTGAGCTGCAAAGCCGCCCCGAATTTTACCTGGTGTTTTTCCAACTCCGGCTTATACCGGGAAAGACTCGCCTGCTCACAAAAGATACCGGTAAGCATCACCCCGACGACACCGGCTACATAGTAACAATAGCCCTGCAAGTCTCCGATATCTTTTAGCTGAAATATCCGCGAATTACTGGCGAGTTTTTCTTGCTGGAACTTCGCCATACCCTTGGATGTCCTGGCAATACAGGGGTCCATAACTTCACGGTATTTCTCCGGAAGGGTAAAATAACAGCGAATAGCCCGGTCTCCGCTTTCCACAAGTTCTTTGTCCGGTGATTTCTCATGCCATCTGTACCTTAGTGTTTCGTAGCGTTGCAGGCGGTCTTCCAGGCTCCGGTTTTCCCGGAAAATATCAGCGTAGTCATTCAGCGCCGTTATCTTTTCAAGACCGCTCTGGTACACATTGTCCTCAAAAGTATCCGCAATGCGGAAGAGCAGATAGCCCAGCAACACGGCGCGGTAGGTCTCCCCTTCCAGCTGACGTATGTTGAGAGCAAAAGTTCTTGATACCCGCGGTAAAACAGCTGCACAATATTCCCAGTCGTCTCTGGTTTCCGGATTCATACCTTCAGGTTTTCCCGTCCCCATTCTGCTCTCCTCTCAGCGCTGACCGGTACTGACCCAGGGCGAGTAACGAAAAGTAAACCGGGTAAAGCTCATATTTAAGATAAAAAGCCCTAGGGAATCCGGTGCCGGTGTAAGCCGCTTCTTGCCATGAGCCGTCTTTCCACTGCGCTTCCAGCAGATATTTAACACCTTTCCAGACGGCCTGGCCAGCATATTCACCAGCCGCAATCAGTCCCAGAAGCGCCCAGGCCGTCTGGGAAACGGTACTCGGTGCCGCCCCCCGACAATCCGGGTCGTCATAGGTCTGGCAGGTTTCGCCCCAGCCTCCATCCCGGTTCTGGTGAGTCTTCAGCCAGGAGACAGCCCGCCGAACGCAGGGTTGCCCCATGTCTTCCCTCGCTGCTTTCAGGGCGGCAAGGACCAGACCGGTGCCATAGATATAGTTGACGCCCCAGCGTCCATACCAGGCACCGTCTGCTTTCTGTTCTTTTTTCAGATATTTCAGCGCTTTCTCGAGCGAAGAGTTATCTTCGCCCAGCTCTCCGAGCAGCTCGATGGCGTGAGCGGTAACGTCCGGGCTGGTGGGATCAAGGGGAGTCATAAAATCAGCAAAGGGGATGTGTGCCAGGATTTGCCGGTTGTTGTTTCGGTCGAAAGCGGCCCATCCGCCGTTATCGCTCTGCATGCTAACCACCCAGCGCAGCCCTCTCCGGATGGCCTCTGCTTTACCTTTTTCTTCTGTCTCCGGGAGAAGCACGCCGCACAATGCCCTCGGTACTACCGCCGTATCATCGATGTCCGGATAAAAGTCATTCTCAAACTCAAAGGCCCAGCAGCCGGGTTCCGCGCGCGGGTTCTTGACCTGCCAGTCGCCGCCAGTACGAATCTCTTTTCTGAGCAACCAGCGGGCCGCTTTGAGCAGTGCCGGGTGGTCTGCCGATAAGTCTGATTTAGTGAGGGCAAGGATTACCCAGGCGGTATCCCACACCGGAGAAACCGCTGGCTGTAAACGCATAGTGGTGCTGTCCTCAATGATGAAACCATCCAGGCCCTCCAGTCCGCGGACAATAACCGGATGGTCCGGAGAGTATCCCAGGCTCTTAAAAGCGAAAAGAGAGTATATCCATGGCAGCATAATGCCACCCCAGCTTCCGTCAGCCTCTTGATGTTGCGTAATCCATTGCTCCGTTTTATGTAAAGCCAAATCGCGCCCGGGTTTGAACGGCAGCTTCTCCCAGCCTTTGAAAAGGCGATCTGCCAGCAGGAAAAAGTTGTTCCAGCTGAACATGTTTTCGTATTTACCCAGGGAATAATCTCTGGAACCTTCCGGTTCTGCGTACAGCTCAGAAACCCGGGCAGATTCCGGTACCTGGCATACCGGTTTTTTAGTTAGCACTACCATAAGAGCCAGGATGGTGGCCCGTGACCAGCTGGCAAATTCGTAAATGTTAAAGTAGAACCAGTTGGGAAGATAAATTATCTCCGGAGGCAATGACGGCGTTCCACGCCAGTCAAACTGTCCGAAAAGGGCAAGCCATATTTTGGTGAATACGTTGGCCCTGGTTATACCCCCGCAACTGAGCACAAACTCCCGCGCCCGTTCCATAAACGGCTCGGTTGACGAAACACCGGCCAGCTTCAAGGCAAAGTAAGCCTGTATGGTAACATCGAGGTTTCCCGGCCCATCGTGGTAAGTACTCCAGGAACCGTCCGTTAATTGTTTGTTTTTTACGTAATTGACCGCTTTCTGTTGTCTTCCGGGGTCAACCTCACCTGTTATGAAATACATGAGCGGTATATATCCGGCAGTCACGCTGACATCTGCCTCGAGTTCACCTATCCAGTATCCGCCCTGACTCTGGATATCAAGGAGATATTCCTGTGTTCTCCGGATAGCCCCGTCCACGGCCGCCGCTCTTTCCATCATGATTCGGCTTCCGAGTTGAGATGTATTTTGTGACGTTCCGGTTCCCCTCATAAACTTCTCCTCAAATCATTAGTCTGCGTATCCATTTTGCCTGAACCACCTGACCGCTTTTTCCAGAGCCTGCTCTATCGGCGTCCGGGGACATCCCAGTTCGGCGCTGGCTTTTGAACAGTCAAAACACCTGTAACGTCGTGCTGCCTTTACCCCGGCTACGAGGGCTCTGGGGCGTTTTCGGAAAATGCGCCCGGTCATCAGCTCATCAGTGTAGGCCGCTCCCAAAGCGAGCCAGATGGGAAGTTTCAGGCGGGGCACTTTATAACCGGTTAACCGGTGTAAAATCTCCAGGATTCCCCGGAAAGTGATATTTTCATTTCCCAGAATGTATCTTTCCCCGATGCGCCCCTTTTTCAGGGCCAGTATATGTCCTTTAGCCACGTCTTCTACGTCCACCACGTTTAATGCGGTATCAACGTAGGCCGGGAGGCTGTGATTGAGGAAATCGACGATGAACTGACCGGTGGGAGTGGGCTTGATATCGAATGGCCCCACCGGCACGGTAGGATTGACCACAACCACCGGTAACCCCTCACGGGGTTTTTTCAGGGCGATTCGCTCTGCCAGGTACTTGGATTTCTTGTAGTGGCCGGCCAGGTGTTCCAGTCTGGTCTCCATCTCTTCAGTACCGAGGCGATCGTTACCGGGGACCCCTATGGTAGATTCGGTGCTGGTATATACCACCTTTTTTATTCCCTTCTTCAGGGCAGCGTCAAAGATGTTTTCCGTCCCTGCCACGTTTGTTGCGTACATAGCTTTCGGGTCCGGCGTCCAGAAGGTATACGACGCGGCAACATGGAAGAGCACATCGCAGCCGTCAAGGGCCTGTTCCAGAGACTTCTTGTCCTGCAAGTTTCCGAATACCTTCTCGATATCAAGCCCGTTAATGTTCCCGGGGTTACTTTCTCTGCGTACCAGAGCTCTGACCCGGTAGTGCTGATTGAGCAACTCGCGCACCAGGTTTGCCCCGATAAACCCCGTTGCTCCTGTAACCAGTGCTTTTATCGCCATCTCAGTTTCACATACATTCCAGGAGATAAGTGGTGGCAGCGGTCAGGTTTTTTCTTGCCTGACGCGCATTCCGGTAAAGGACGAGCAGTTTTACCAGGTAATCCGGGCGGAAAGCGAGGCGGGATGCGGTCTTTGCCTTACTCCAGGAACCATCAGTCTCCAGCAGACGGTCCAGAGGGGGAAGGTTACTCCGCACCGTGTCAGAGACAGCACGGACGGCCATAAACGGTACCCGCCTGGCGGCGGCAATCCGGGCCATCCAGTAACTCTCCATGTCTACCACCCGGGCATAGCCGGTTTTTCCCAGATGCCGCTTTGCTTCCGAATGGCAGACCGGCCGCGTTACGGTCACGCTGCCGCCAAGATGAAACCCGAGTCCGGCGTCTTCAAAGGCTTCCGCTAGCAGGGTAACCAGGCTGGCATCAGGAAAAAGCGGTTCCGGGTCTATGGTTTGCCGTTCCGGGCCATTGGCACGATACAATGCTGAACAGATAACGATATCACCAGTGTTCAGCTCCCCGGTCAGGGCACCCGCAAAACCAATGGAGATAAGAGTGGTAACCGGATAGCATTCCAGAATGTGTCCGGTGATACTCTCAGCCCGCTCTTTTCCCGCTCCGGTCTGCGCCAGCAGAATCTCCCTGCCTCTGTATTTGCCCCGATACAAGTTCCCGGGTTTTCTGGTTACCGTCTCCCGGATGAGCATCTCTTTCTGCACGTCAGAGGTCTCCTCTCTGAGTGCGCCTGCCAGAGCCAGCATAAATAACCTCTACAAGAATTTATGATCACCAAAGAAGTTCCACCGGATGGTTCTCCACAGGTCCAGCGGGTTCTTGCCGATTGCTTCCAGTGCGCTGGCTTCAAATCCACAGTGAACCATGCAGTTACTGCAGCGGGAGTCATTTCCCGTGCCGTACTTTTCCCATGAAGTTTCCTTCATCAGTTCTTCAAAAGACTGGCAGTGGCCATCAGTAACAAGATAACACGGTCTCTTCCAGCCCTGGGGGTTACGCGTCGGGTTGCTCCAAGGGGTACATTCAAGCTCCGTTTCCCCGGCCAGGAATCTCAGATAAACGGGCGTGTTGTAGAAGCGGAACCGCTTGCCAAGTTTGTATATGGGATAGAAAACGCGGTTGACTTCCTGCCGGGATAGAAAAACGTCTTCGTTGACCGCCTCGTAATTAAAAGCAGGAGAGACCATCATGCCATCTACCGGGATCCGGGAGAGCAAGGAAAAAAGCTGTTCCACTTCTTCCAAGTTGGTCCCTTTGTAAATCGTGGTGTTGGTGCGGACCTGGAACCCGGCTTGTTTCGCCGCTTTCATGGCGGAAATTGCCGTCTCAAAAACATCTTTCCGTCCGGCAAGCTTATTATGGGATTCAGCCAGCCCATCAAGGTGGAAAACAAAGCTGAAGTAAGGGCCCGGCCTAAACTTACTCAAGTTTTCTTTCAGTAATAGCCCATTGGTGGAGAAATAGACGAAGCGTTTTCTGGCCACAGTCCCCCGAACAATCTCTTCAATCTCCGGGTGTAGTAGCGGTTCGCCGCCGGTGATGCATACCACCGGAGCGCCTGCTTCATCAACCGCTGCCAGGCATTCTTCCATAGTGAGCATCCGGTCAATGATGTTCCGGTACTCTCTGATACGTCCGCATCCTTCACACGATAAATTACAGCGGAAAGTAGGTTCCAGCATCAATACGAGAGGGAAACGTTTTCTGCCGCGTAGTTTGTTTGCCATTATGTGTTTGACTAATGACAGCGAAAGCTGCCAGGAAAAGATCATTGCTAACCCTCCGGTATTTTTTTCAGAAACGGTGAATCCTGGAGGTCCCGCAAGCTGGCCGCCCCGATGCAGAACATGGTAATTCTCAGCTCTTCAATGATTTCATGAAGGTATGATATTACCGTCTCTGCGGAAACACCGGCCGCTTTCAACAAGGGCGCCGCTATGCCGACGGCATCAGCGCCCAGGGCTATACTTTTAGCGACATCGAGTCCAGTCCGCAGGCCACCGCTGGCAAATACGGTTATTCCGGGAGCGCCACGTCTCGTCATCACAATGGATTCCGCCGTGGGGATGCCCCAGGAAGAGAAAGTAGCGGCTATGTTATACTCCGACTCGGTGCGTGTTCGGTGTTTCTCTATTTCAGCCCACGAAGTACCACCAGCACCAGCGACGTCAATAGCGGCAACCCCTGCCTCAGCCAGCATCCTGGCCACCGGTTCGGATACGCCGAAACCCACTTCTTTAACGATAAGCGGAACCGGCAGTTCCCGGCAAATGCGCTCAATCTTGCCCAGCAAACCGGAAAAATTGGTGTTACCGCCGTGCTGCAATGCCTCTTGCAGGGGGTTGAGATGTAAAACCAGCGCGTCAGCTCCGACCATCTCCACGGCACGGCGGCATTCGGTAATGCCGTAGCCATAGTTCAGCTGTGCGGCTCCCAGATTGGCGAAGAGCAAAACGTCAGGGGCCACGTCACGCACGCCGTAAGTGGAATTTGCCACCGGGTCATCGATGGCGCATCTCTGCGAACCCACTCCCATGGCTACACCCATCGTCTGAGCTGCCCGCGCCAGTTTCCGGTTGATTTTTTTCGCCTTGTCGATTCCTCCAACCATGGCTGAGATTATCAAGGGAGCATTGAGTGTCTTCCCAAACAGGACAGTAGTCAGGTTTATGCGAGACAGGTCTATCCCGGGCAGGGCCTGGTGGATGAAACGATATTCCTCCAGGCCGGTAGACAACCGGGGGTGACCAACGTCGTTGTGCAAAGAGATACGCAGATGCTCCTCTTTGCGCATCCTGTTGGCCTCAGTACCGGTGGTTGGTATCTTTGCGTCCGCCAATTTAATCCACCATTAAAAGCTGCGTTCCACCATAAAATCGACCAGTTTTTCGAGGTCACGCCGTACCGACGAAGCAAGCGTCAGTCCAGCCGTAGTTCGGGCCGCTTCAGAGCCGAACCTGCCGGCTATCTCCTGGGCGCCGGTTTTAGCATCAACCGCGTCCAGTATTCTCAGCACAGTGGCTACTGCTTTTTCATCGAGCACGCCGTTCTGGTAAACAGCCATCAGTTCCTTTTTCCGCCCGTTTTCCGTTCTTTCCAGGGCGCAGGTTACCGGGAGCGTTTTCTTCCTTTTCCGGATATCGCTCCCCAGCGGTTTGCCCGTTTCTTCCGGGTCACCCCATATCCCCAAGATATCGTCCCTTATCTGAAAGGCCAGCCCCAGGTTTCTCCCGAAACTGGCGAGGCCCTGAATCAGCTTCTCGTCATCAGTCCCAAGCATGGCTCCCATTTCCATAGAGCAGGCTATGAGCGCTGCCGTCTTCCCTTCAATCATTTCCAGGTAGTCATTCATCGTAATATCGTATCGGCTCTCATAGCTGATATCCAGGTACTGTCCTTCGACGAGGCGGAGGCTGGCCCGGTCAATAAGCTGCTGAGCGTACAGCTGTTTCGGCAAGGTGATACTGCGTTTTCCGAGACGTAACAGTGCCACGCTGGCAAGAATACGCATTGCGGTCCCGGCGTTTATCGCCTGGGGTTTTCCCCAGATGCTCCACACGGTGGGACGGTGTCTCCGTTCTCTATCATCGTCCTGGATATCATCATGTATCAGGGAGTAATTGTGCACCAGTTCCAACGCGGCAGCGGCCGGCAGTGCCTGGCGATAATTACCTCCCACCGCCTCACAGGCAAGCAGGCACAGGGTTGGGCGTAACGCTTTACCGATTGAGCCCGGCTGCGCCTGTCCTTTTTCATCTATCCAGCCGAAGTGATATTTCATCAAGTCATAGAGGGGTGATTTTCGTTCAAACAGTACTGACTTCAACTCGGCATCGATATCCTGGCGATATCTCTCGAAAACATCAGGTAGCTTCATCTGCCTGACTCCACGTTATGTAAATTTCCCGGTGACCAGGTCATGGAAAGAACTCCGGATGGTCCGGGCTATTCCTTTACAATCAAGGTTAAACCTGGAACGGAACAATTCCTGCGTGCCGTGTTCGATAAACCTATCCGACAAACCGAGGCACTCTACTTTGATATCCCGGGAATTGGCCCGTGCCAATAACTCCAGCACGGCGCTGCCAAAACCCCCGGCGAGAGCGTTTTCTTCGACGACCAGCAATCTTCCAGTCCTGTTAGCAAAGTTTAAGATAAGTTCGGAATCCAGAGGTTTGACAAAGCGGGCATTAGCTACCGCGCACCCGATACCTTCTCCAGCCAGCTCTTCCGCGGCGGCCAGAGCGGGATACACAGTTGACCCAACAGCCAGTATGGCGAGTTCTCGCCCCTCTCTGAGTACCTCCCCTTTACCCACAGCCAGGAGTTGTAAATCCGGCTCAAGGGGAACACCTTCCCCGCGGCCCCTAGGATAGCGGATCGCTATCGGCCGTCCGGCGGTAGTGGCAGTAAAAAGCAAGTGCTGAAACTCATTTTCATCCCTGGGTGAGGCTATAGCCATATCAGGGATGCACCGGAGATACGAGAGGTCAAAGGAGCCCTGATGTGTTTTTCCGTCATCACCGACAATACCCGCCCGGTCTATAGCGAAGATCACGGGCAGGTTCTGCAGGCAGACATCGTGGATAATCTGGTCATAAGCGCGCTGCAGGAAAGTGGAATAAATGGCTACTACCGGTACGAAGCCCTGGGCAGCCAGTCCGGCAGCCAGGGTTACGGCGTGCTGTTCGCAAATACCGACGTCGAGGACGCGATCGGGAAATTCTGAGGCAGCCGGGGTAAGTCCGGTTCCGTCCAGCATTGCCGCTGTAATCGCCACGACTTTCCGGTTCTCCCGCATTAAACGGAGCACAGTCTGGCCAAAGACGTGGCTGTAGGTTGGAGCTTTACCGCCTCCTTCATTATTGGGAGGGATGCCATGAAATTTGGTGGCGTTAGCCTCCGCCGCCGCGTATCCTTTGCCTTTCCTGGTAAGGACGTGGACCAGTGTTGGTGCGGTCTCATAGTCCCGCGCCCGATTTAGAGCTGCTTCTATCTCTTCGATGTTATGGCCGTCTACAGGGCCGAGGTAGGTAAAGCCGAGTTGCTGCCAGAAGGCGCTGGGCAGAAGCACACTCTCGAGATGGCTCTTGACACGCTTGCTGAGTGACCATAATAGTTCCCCGAAGGGGGCGAGGTTAACGGTTTTTCTAGCTTCTTTTTTGGCAAACTCGTATCTGGGGTCAAATCTTACCTGGTTCAGCAGTCTGGAAACGGCTCCGACACTGGGAGATATGGACATAGCGTTATCATTCAACACCACAATCATCTTGGTGCCCAGATGCCCGGCGTGATTGATTGCCTCGAAAGCCATGCCTGTACCGAGGGAACCATCACCGATCACCGCCACTACCTGATAGCTTTTCTTGTCAAAGTCCCGGGCCAGGGCCATCCCCAGAGCTGCCGAAACCGAAGTGCCGGCGTGGCCGGCGCCAAAGGCATCATGTGGACTCTCCGTCCGCGCCGGGAAACCGGATAACCCCTGGTACTGGCGGAGGGTAGCAAAACGCTTCCTGCGGCCGGTCAGTAGTTTGTGGGCATAGCATTGGTGCCCCACATCCCATACTATTTTGTCTTCTGGACTGTGAAAAGTCCGATGCAAGGCGATAGTCAGTTCCACAGCGCCCAGATTGGGGGCCAGGTGTCCCCCGTTAGAGGAAACTATCGGTATCAGTATTTCCCTTATTTCAGCGGCAAGGGCTTCAAGTTCCGCTTTTCGTAAATACCGCAAGTCACCGGGGGAACCAATCTGCTCCAATAATTTTGCCATGGCAGCTCCAACCACTCCGTGCACATCGCCAGGCAATGCATAGATAGGCTATGTATCAATGGATGAAAAAATAATACTACTGGAAGGTGTCTTTGTCAAGGAGAACAGATGGAGTTGCGCTGAAGTCGAGTAAAGACCCGAAACAGACGGTTTGAGAGCGGGGCGCACTCAGAGATGGGTGGCGACGAGCTTTATGGCCAGCTATTTTATTGCCGAGGGATGCCTAATCCACTCGTCCGACCACCAAATCTCTTCTTCGAGTTCACCGTGACCGATTCTGGCTTCAAGCATGGCTGGAGCGAGAAGTAACAGAAGCATCAGGGAAGCACTCGCTAAAAGCCCGAGAAAGCCGGGGCTACCCCAGAAAATATGCCCGGCGATAGTGGCCGCGGTTACCCCCAGGGTAACCAGCGCTCCCGCCTTCAGCAGGCGCTGGCGCAGCTTTATGAAAATTGCCGACGCCGCCGCGAGCAGGGTAAGCACCGAAGCCATTGGTATGTCCCACTGGTGTAGAACGGCACTGCCGGGCTGAAACAGGCTCTTCACTGGCTCGACGTTGAATAACCAGCTGCCCAGAATGGGCAGCGGCACAAGCATCAAGGAGGCCAGCACCCAGTCTCTTCTCACCACTCTTATGGTTGTCCGGGTAATAATCCAGAGGGAAAATGAAAACAGCGTGACAATCAACAACAACACTCCTGTGCCGGGAAGAGCACCCCCTTCTCCCAGAAGAAAGGATGCCGTCTGCGTGATGGGAAGACGAAGCGCGTACCCGGCAATGAAAAGCGGCAGCAGCGAATAGCCGATCCACGAGTACATCCAGTTCGGCTTACCGCGCCACCAGCCGTACAGAGTTACGCACACGATTACGGTAAAGGCCGCCGGTGTCAGGACAGGGTGACGCCAGAGGTGGAAGAGGAAAAGACCGGCCACCATAAGGTGAGGCAGAGATGAGGCCAAAGCCTCCGTGAAACTCCCTTTGCTGTATGCCCCATACATCAGGCGGGCCAGTACCTTGGGCCGTCCGAAAGACCGTATCGTCTCTTTAGCGGCCTTTGCTTCGGGAACTCCCCGATCCTGTAGTTCGGCGGTTTTTTCCTGAAAGTGAGAATAGAGCTCGCTTATGATGTGCCTTTCCGTCACAGGGTCCAGGTGAAGGTCTGACCTGACATTCTCCAGATAGTTCCTTGCTTCCGGCAGCATCTCTCCGCCCTCTTATCACTTGACTGGCTTGAGAATAAGGTTCATTGCACTGGTAAAGCTTTCCCACACCGTCAGCCTGCTCTCCAGGACTTCCTGACCTTTTCCGGTTATCCGGTAGTAGCGCCTTACCTGCCCACCCTGCATTTCCTGCCATTCGCCGTGCAGAAGGCCTTCATTTTCCAGTTTTCGGAGCATGGGGTAAACTGTTCCCTCTTTAAAGCGGAAGAAGCCTTCACTCCGTGACTCTATCTCTTTGATAAGCTGGTAACCATAGGTGCGACCCAGATCCTGCACCAGAAACAGGAGCAGGGAGTCCGTGTTTCCACGCAGTAGCTCCGTCCTATGCACTGGTTGCCTCCCCGACCGATTCCCCCGGTCCGGTCATGATATGTTCAATCTAGTCCTGCAATAATCTTTTGTCAAGCGCAACGCGCCTCAACCATTCCGGCGCCAGGCCGGTAGAAAGGCCCCGATTATTCCCCCAGCACTTTTACGATTACTCGCTTGGCGCGCCGACCGTCAAATTCGGCATAATAGATTTGCTGCCACGGGCCGAGGTCGAGGTGTCCGCTGGTAACCGGGATAATGACCTCGTGGTGTACGAGCAGGCTTTTCAGATGAGCGTCACCATTACTTTCGCCGGTGGCGTGGTGCCGGTAGTCCGGACGGTACGGAGCCAGCTTCTCCAGCCACTCTTCAATGTCAGCGATTAGTCCTGATTCGGCATCGTTGACATAGACTCCGGCGGTGATATGCATGGCAGAAACCAGCACAAAGCCTTCTTTAATATGGCTGTGCGCTACCAGCTCCTCTACTTTTGCAGTGATGTTAATGAACTCTCGCTGCCTTTCCGTGGTAAACCAGAGATAGTCTGTAGCTGATTTCATAACTCGCCTCCTAACCTGCTAATTAGCTAATCCGGATTGAGTACGCCTGCATCAGTCCGTCATATGCTTTATAATTATACCAGAGGCCGGTCCGAAGCCAGGAATAAAGTAAAGGTGAAAAAGGAGTTTATGCAGACTGGCAGCGATTTGAAGAAGAAACTGGGGCGTATCGATGGAAGGGGATACAAAGCGTATAAGGACATTGCGGGTTCATACGACTTCCGTGAATACACGGTTCACGTGGATTACGTCCAGGGTGACCCGTTCGCCTCGCCAAGTCGGGTGCGCGTACAGGTGCCACGGAGTCTGGCGGGCTTTCCGGCAGACACCTGTGCTGGCAAAAGCCGGGAAACTGGCCTGCGCGATTTCCTGACCCGGGCATTCTGCCGGGCAGCGAGGAGGTACAGTCAGGGCCGCCGCGGCACCGGCAAGGGCGGCACCATATCCATGGACCTGCCGGGACAGGAGATCCTGGAACGAACCTCCGTCCTGATTACCGATAGCGCAGTGGAGGGCAGATTTGTCATGGGGCTTCCTGCTTTCGGCAGGTCGGTGGCGGGAAAACACGCCGAGGCAATGTTTTTCACCGAGCTTCCCCGGATAGTCCGTTCCTCCCTCTTTTTCCGCAGTCTGGATAGAGAGGCTCTTTATCGCCACATCGAAAGCGTACAGGATGCCGACCACCTGAGGGAACAGCTGAAGAGGCTGGGGCTGGTAGCTTTTGTCGCCGATGAAGCGATACTGCCCCGGGCCAGCGGGATAAACCCGCGTCCCCTTCCTGCAGACCGCGCGGTGCCATTTAAATCTCCGGGCTCCCTTAGGGTCAGACTGGAACTCCCCAATCGGGGAGCCATTACCGGGATGGGAATTCCCCGCGGCGTGACCCTTATTGTTGGCGGCGGTTACCACGGTAAGTCCACGCTTCTGATGGCCCTGGAACTCGGCATTTACAACCATATTCCCGGAGACGGTAGAGAGTACGTAATAACCGACCCGGCTACGGTAAAAATAAGGGCCGAAGACGGCCGCCGCGTACAGAAAGTGGATATTTCTCCTTTCATTACCAACCTTCCGTTCGGTCAGGATACCAGAAAGTTTTCCAGCGAGGACGCCAGCGGCAGCACTTCACAGGCAGCCAATATCATAGAGAGCCTAGAGCTGGGAGCGCAGGTATTGCTTATCGATGAAGATACTTCCGCCACAAATTTTATGATAAGAGACCACCGCATGCAGGAACTGGTAACCAAGAACAGCGAGCCCATTACGCCCTTTATCGACAAAGTAGGCCAGCTTTACTCCGAGTACGGTATTTCCACAATTCTGGTAATCGGCGGTTCAGGGGACTATTTCGATGTGGCGGACCAGGTTATTTGCATGGAGAGCTACAGGCCCTACCAGGTAACGGAAAAAGCCCGTGCCATCGCCGGGAAATACCGTGCGAAGCGGAGGCCGGAGGGAGGAGAGCGCTTCGGGAGTATTCTGGAGAGAGCGCCTGTGGCCAGTAGCTTTGACCCCAGCCGGGGCAAACACGAGGTCAAGATTTCTCCCAAAGGGCAGCAGTCCATCAGCTTCGGCACGCACAACATAGACCTGACGGCCGTGGAGCAACTGGTGGATATCAGCCAGACCAGGGCAATAGGCGAAGCCATACACTACGCTACAAGGTACATGGATGGGGAAAGGACGCTGGGAAAAATTACGGAGGCGGTGCTGGCTGACATCGAGGAAAGAGGGCTTGACGCGCTCGGTTCCAGACCGGTGGGCGACCATGCCGCGTTCAGAGGGCTTGAGTTCGGCGCGGCCGTTAACCGGCTGAGAACGCTGGAAGTCAGGATGAGGGACGTGTCCGGGGTCGCAGATAATCGAGAGAGGTGATACGGCAGACAACAGCCGGCCAGGCTCCTCCCGTTTTTGTGAAATCCGGCGTTACTCCAGCAACGCGGCAGGCAGCCAGGGGACCCACTGAGCAAACACCGGGGAAAGAACGACGAAAACGCCCAGATGAATTAACAGGTAAACCGAGACCGCCGTTACGGGCAGCCACCCCAGCAAGGGGTTCGCCGCATTTCTGCCGAGTCCAAGCAAGTGTGACATTCCCATCGCTACCCCGATAGCTACGGCGCCTATGGCGGGATAGAAGTAATAAACAAAGCTTATCCGGTCTGTAACCAGGCTCAGTGGTATCCATACCAGATAGGCACCGGCAAACCAGGCAAGCCCGAACATTCCGATTTCACTGCCTTTTACGGCTCTAAAAAACATATACAGGACGGCAGGGATAATCAGGGCCCACAGGCTGAAGCTGATAGCGCCAATATAATGGGGGTCATACCAGTAGAACATAATTTCCGGCCGCAGTATCCAGTCCCAGGGCCGGCTGAACGCTTCACTGCTAGTACTGGGAAAGGTAAGGCTGCTGCTCAGCCCGAGCATGGTTTCTATCCGGGCAAAAGGGCTGACCAGTCTCCCCGAGGCTAAGAAATGTACCAGGGGTAGCAACAACCCGAAAGAAACAGCCGACGTGAGCGCTACCGCCAGAAGTTTGCCCGGTTTCTCTCGCCTGGTGAACAGCCAGTGAAGAAAAATAATCAGAACGGCCAGAGCACCGGTCAGCTTAACTAAGGCAGCCAGTCCTGCTGATATCCCCGAGGACACGTAGTTTTTTCTGAGATAGAGCCAGAAAGCCCCCAGCATGAAGGTAAGGCTGTAGACGTCAAGCATGGCCACGCTCGCCTGCAGAAAGCTCAGGTTTTCCAGCGCTACCAGAAAGGCGGCAATCAAAGCCACCCCCGGAGGCAGGGATAGCCTGCGGCATATGAGGTAGAAGAGCAGTATGGATACCGTTCCGAAGATGACGGAGAAAAAACGCCAGCCTACCGGGTTATCTCCGAACAGGAAAACACCGCTCACTATAAACAGTTTACCCAAGGCAGGGTGTTCCGGGTGCTGGACGTCCCGTCCTTCCAGAATAGCCCTGGCTTCAGGGACATAGTGCTGTTCGTCAAAGACAGGCTCGCCGGGCTGCGTGATGATGCTGAAGTGCAGAATGAGAGTTGCCAGCACCAATATAGCCAGCCCCAGATAGTGCCGTTTCAGCGGCCTTTTGTACCACGGCTTTATCGGAGAGTAAAAAGTCATTTTATTCGAGCCAGTTGTTATCGGAGACGTTCGGTCTGAAGGGGGAACTACCTCCCGGGTTTCAATACTTCCAGGCCCACCAGGTACTGAGGACGTAGTTCCACAGGGCGGCAGCGGCTATCCCGAAAGCGTTAGAGACGAGATAGTAAATGCCAATAACTTCGGTCAGGAATACCAGGATAGCCATATTTATGGCCAGTCCGGTCAGGCTGACCAGGTTAAACTTTAACAGCCGCCTCAATGTTTCCCGCCACCCTGAAGAGCGACGGTCGCCAAAGGTGAAAACATTGTTCAGAAGGAAATTGGAAACGATAGAAGATTCAATGCTGACAGCCGCAGAGAAGAAGTATTTTATGCCGGCTATTTCCGTCAGCAGCCAGAGAAGGCCCATATTAACAAAGACGCCGCTCAGCCCCACCAGACAGAACTTGACGAACCTCCACACTTCACCCGTTCTTCTCATCAGGCGGTAGAGGTGCTGGAGATAGTACAGTTGCTGCCGGGCACTGAGCTTGCTCTGTCCCCCGCCTCTAACTCCGAAAGTATAGGGGACCTCGGCTACCCGCCGACATTTTCCCTGTACCAGCAGTTCCAGGAGTATCTTGTAGCCGGTTGGCCTGAGATCGGCACCGTCAGCTATCTGCTGGTCAAAAAGAAAAAACCCCGATACGGGGTCTTTAACTTGCCGGGTGGTGGGCAGGAGCACATGGGACAGCAAAATCGCTCCTTTTGAGATTATCCTCCTGAATCGGCCCCAATCCTGAGAGGCGGCCCCGCCGGCAACATAGCGGCTGGCGACAACCATATCCGCTCCTTCTTCTATCTTCGCCAGCAGGGAGGGCAGGACTTCGGGCGGGTGCTGAAGGTCCGCGTCCATCACGCCTATGGTTTTCCCTTTCGCCTTTTCCATTCCGTCGATGACCGCTGAAGCCAGACCCCTTTTCTGCTTACGAACGATGACGCTAACCGGATACCGTGAAGACATTTTGCTGATTATGTCCGCGGTATTATCCGTACTGTTATCGTCAACGAAGACGATTTCGTAATCGTAGCCATCCAGAGCGCGGTCGACTCTGCGAATAAGAGAAGCGATGTTGTCGCCTTCATTCAGGGTAGGCACTATCAAAGACAGGTCTTTAACCATTTAACGGTTCCGGATAACCCCGCTACGCATTTCGTTCAGCAGACGGATTCCGCTGCCATTCTACATTACCGGCGGTGAACATAGCAAGAAGCGGTGCTTGAACGAGGTAATAGTCTGAACCTGTGGGCCTGTCTTTTCCGCCCGAGCGGCAATAGATTGTTCGAAATGGCCTGGCCTGAAAAAAGAAACCTGGAAAGCAGGCAGGTGTAAAACAGGGAGCTCCATTAATTTCCGCTTGCTATTGAAATCAAAGGATAACAGGCAACGGTACTTAGCGGTTGCGAAGTACGTCCGGTTAGAGTAGGATAAACGAACAAAAGGTTTTTTCAACCGTATAGAAACATTCCCGAAGATTGCGTGCATAAAGAGGAGAATATGACTTTCCGGCCCAGACCCAACCGGACACCGAAAACGCTGCAGAGAGGCGGACTCCCACTGGGGATGCAGATATATTCCGGGGACCTTTCCTTCATCGAAACCCCCGGATATACGGGGGTTGATTTCTACACGCTTGATATGGAGCATTCACGGGTGGATGTGGAAATGATGGAACAGTGCATACGCGCCGCGGACGCTGCCAGCCTTACCAGGTGGTCAGGGTCACAAGGAGACAGCCGGTAGCCAATAGAGGTGCGGTATGAAAGACAGGCTGGAAAGCGTCCTGTTCGATCTGGACGGAGTGCTCGAATACCAGGGAAAGGCTTACCCCGGAGCAATCAGACTGCTCGATTCGCTGCGTCAAAAAGGAGTGCCGTTCCGCATCCTTTCCAACAGCACTTTGAAAAGCCGGAGGTCCTGCGCGGTAAAGCTGAGGGGAAAGGGATTCAGTATAGATGAATCAGAAGTGGTAACCGCCTCGTTTGCCACCGCCCGCTATCTGGAAACACTGAAACCGGCGTCTTGCTGGGTAATGCTGAAAGGAGACGGACTGGAAGAGTTCAAAAGCTTCCGGCAGGACCGGGATAATCCGGAATACGTTGTTCTGGGTGATTTCCGGGAGGACTTTAATTTTACGAACCTGAACCGGGCACTCCAGATTCTTGGCAGGGGCGCCGGGCTGATTGTGATGATTACGGAAAAAGTAGACAGCAGCCTGGGAGAAATGGAGTTAACGGTGGGGGCGTACGGAAGGATGCTGGAAGACGCTGCTGGCATAAAGGCCACCTATATCGGCAAGCCGAACAGCTATATCTTCGACGTCACCCTGAAAACGCTGGGGAATATCGAAAGGGATAAAATCCTGATGGTGGGCGACAAAGTAAGCACCGACATCCTGGGTGCGAAGCAAGCCGGACTGAAAACGGCCCTGGTCAAAACCGGGGAGTTCCGGGACAGAGACCTGAAACAGCCGGAGGCCGTCCCGGACTACGTTTTCGATTCGGTCAGGGACGTGGAAACCCTTTTCCCCTGATTTTCGGCTGCGTTCCGGATATCACTAGCTGCCCAGCGTGGCAACCATTACCGCCTTGATGGTATGGACCCGGTTTTCCGCCTCATCAAAGACGACAGAAGCGTCCGATTCAAACACGTCTTCGGTAACTTCCATACTTTCCAGGCCGAATTTCTGGTATATCTCTTCCCCGATGGCAGTCTCCCGGTTATGGAAAGAGGGCAGGCAGTGCAGAAACTTCACGTCCGGATTTCCGGTCAAATTCATCATCCCCGCGTTCACCTGATACGGTTTCAGAAGCTCGATACGCTCTTTCCAGACTTCTTCCGGTTCTCCCATGGATACCCAGACGTCAGTGCAGAGAAAATCGCAGCCGGCCACTCCTTTTTTGGGGTCATCGGTTACCGTAATACGCGCTCCCGTCTGCCGGGCGATTTCCTCCGCTTTTCTTACCAGCTCTGGTTGCGGCTGCGTTTTTTCAGGGGCCACGGAGCGGAAATCAATCCCCATTTTGGCCGCGCCGATGAGCAGTGAGTTGCCCATATTAAAGCGGGCATCTCCCAGATAGGCCAGTTTCACGTCGGCGAGAGGTCTGGCAGAATGCTCTCTAATCGTCATCAGGTCAGCCAGGACCTGGGTGGGGTGAAACTCATTGGTAAGGCCATTCCAGACCGGAACGCCGGCGTACTGCGCCAGGGCTTCCACAATGTCCTGTCCGGAACCACGGTATTCAATACCGTCATACATCCTGCCCAGAACCCGGGCGGTGTCTTTCATCGATTCTTTCTTCCCCATTTGCGAGCCGGACGGGTCAAGATAAGTTACCCGTGCGCCCTGGTCATAAGCGGCAACTTCAAAAGCCGCTCGCGTCCGGGTGGACGGTTTTTCGAATATGAGAACGATATTCTTGCCGACCATTTTGGGCTGCTCGGTACCGGCGTATTTAGCCCTTTTCAGGTCACGGGAAAGGTCGAGCAAAAACATGATTTCGCCCGGGGTAAAGTCCAGTAGTTTCAAGAAGCTCCGGTTCCTCAAGTTGACGGCCATAAATTTCCTCCGTAAATGGTTTCCCAACAGAATATTTTATTTTACCACATGGTACCGGGGCAATAATTGAAACAAGTAATAGCACGGATAGTACGTCCTGTCAAGACTGAAGTGGGCCGGGAAAAACTATAGCGAAAAACAACATTTTTTTATACGTCAGAAAACCTGTTCTGAAAATATCCGCAAAACCTATGTTAGGAAAAGTTGAAAAGTGAACTGCTGTAAAATTCAAAAGTGAACTCCTG
>CAZTMR010000021.1:0-21175 GCA_964615345.1 uncultured Dehalococcoidaceae bacterium
CCGCAACCAGAATACGGGGGGCGATGGCCGAAGCGTGCCGCTACCTGCGCAAGAGGGGCGCCGGCAGCATCGCCGTGGCGCCGTCAGGGAACGGGAGCAACGATATCAGCCCGGAGGCAGCCGGGCAGGCGATTGCGGAAGGGGCGCTGCTCGGCCTTTATACTTTCCGCAAGCACAAGACCAAAGCGAACGATAACGGCGGCGAGATAAAAGAGTGCGTCATAAGCGGGGAGGAGAAAGACATCCGGGCGCTGGAAGCGGGAAGCCGCAAGGGGGAAATCATCGCGGAGGCCACCAACCTGGCCCGGGATATGGTCAATGAGCCGTCCAACCTGATGACTCCCGGAGACATGGCAAAAGCGGCGGAGGAAGTGGCCGGGCGTCACGGGCTGGAGATAAGCGTCCTGGAGGAGAAGGAGATGAAGGAGCTGGGGATGGGGGGACTGCTGGGAGTGGCGCGGGGAAGCCGGCAGGCGCCCCGGTTTATCATCCTGCGCTACCGGGGAAGCGATGACAGCGAAAAGCCGGTGGCGCTAATCGGCAAGGGGATAACTTTCGATTCCGGGGGTATCTCGATAAAGCCTTCCAGCAACATGGAGGAGATGAAGGGAGACATGGCGGGAGGCGCATCGGTCATCGGGGCGATGAGCGCCATCGCCCGGCTCAAGCCGAAAATAAACGTGCTGGGAATAGTTCCGGCCACGGAAAACCTGCCGGACGGCAACGCGCTGAAACCGGGAGACGTGCTGACCGCCCTGGGGGGTAAAACGATAGAGATTATCTCCACCGACGCCGAAGGGAGGCTGGTCCTGGCCGACGCGCTCGGGTACGCGATAAGGGAAGGGGCCCGGTACCTGGTGGACATCGCCACGCTGACCGGGGCCTGCGTGATTGCGCTGGGGAAAATCTGCACCGGAGCCTTCAGCAACGACCAGGAGATGGCAGACCGCGTGCTCGCAGCCAGCAAAGAAGCCGGGGAGCTGACCTGGCAGATGCCGATGTACGCCGAATACGAGGAGATGAACAAGAGCGAGGTGGCGGATATCAAGAACGTGGGGGGGAGGTGGGGAGGCGCCATCACCGCCGCCAAATTCCTGGCCGAGTTCGCCGGGGAGACGCCCTGGGTGCACCTGGACATCGCCGGCACGGGGCTGAGCGAAAAGGAAAGCGGGCACCTGGTCAAGGGCGCTTCCGGGACGCCGGTGATGACGCTGGTCAGCTTCGTGCTGGGGCTGGCCCAAAGATAAGGGGAACCGGGGGAGGCGAAAAAATGAACCAGCCATCAGGGCCGATATACCTGGACTATAACGCGACCACGCCGGTAGACCCGGCGGTGAAGGAGGCTATGCTCCCCTACCTGGGTGAGCACTTCGGGAACCCGTCCAGCGGTTACGTTTACGGGCGGGCAGCCAGAGAAGCGGTGACAGTGGCCCGGGAGCAGGTGGCGGGGCTGGTGAGAGCAGCGCCGGAGGAGATTACCTTCACCAGCGGGGGCAGCGAGAGCGACAACCAGGCGATAATCGGGACGGCGCTGGCCAACCGGGAAAAGGGGCGGCACATCATCACCTGCCGCATCGAGCACCCGGCGGTGGTCAACACCTGCCGCTACCTGGAAGAAAAGCTCGGTTTCCGGGTCACCTATCTGCCGGTAGACAGGCACGGGATGGTGAACGCAGAGGAGGTCCGGGGCGCCATCAGCCGGGAGACCATCCTGATAAGCATCATGCACGCTAACAACGAAGTGGGGACGATAGAGCCACTCGAGGAAATCGGGGAGGTGGCGCGAGAGCGGGGGGTCATATTGCATACGGACGCGGCGCAGTCCTGCGGGAAGATAGAGACGGACGTGAACCGGCTGAAGGCAGACCTGCTGACCATAGCCGGCCACAAGCTGTATGCCCCGAAAGGAACCGGGGCGCTGTATATCCGGAAGGGTACCGCCATCGACCCCTACATCCACGGGGCGGGGCAGGAAAACGGCCGGCGGGCGGGCACGGAGAACGTGCCGTACATGGTGGCGCTGGGAACGGCCTGCGAGATAGCCGGGAGAAACCTGGCGGAGTACGGCGCCAGAGTGCGCCGGCTGAGAGACCGGCTGCAGGCGGGGCTGGAAGCAGGTCTGGGAAAAGACCGGGTACAGGTGAACGGGCACCCGGAGAAACGGCTGCCGAATACGCTGAACGTGAGTCTAAGAGGGGTGGTGGGGGAGGAACTGCTGGGAGTGATACCGGAAATAGCCGCCGCTACCGGGGCAGCCTGCCATGCCGGCACCACCGAGCCGTCCGGGGTGCTGCTGGAGATGGGACTGAGTCAGGAATGGGCCCCTGGAGCCCTTCGTCTGACGCTGGGGCGCTGGAGCACGGAGGAGGAGGTGGACCGGGCGGTGGAGCTGATAGTGGAGAGGGCGGGGGAGATTTGACATTCCCGGCGGCAGAGGCTAAAATGCCAGCGGCGAGAGAGTCCCGGGAAGTTTGCTGACGATACGCCGTGCCTCCCACGGAGAAGGCGGTTTATCACATTATCAAATGAGGAAAGGGGATAGTACATGGCAGTCAGTACCGCAGACAGATTGAAAATGGCCCGCTACCAGGCCTACCAGTGGCGAGTTGAGCTGAGTCTGGTGAAGAAGATTGTCCTGGCGGCGGGGATGGCCGCGGTGGTGGGGCTGGCGGCGCAGGTGAGAGTCCCGCTGCCCTGGACACCGATACCGATTACGGGGCAGACCTTTGCCGTGCTACTGGCGGGGATTGTTCTGGGGCGGTGGTGGGGCGGCGCCAGCATGGCGTTTTACGCCGGAATGGGGGTAATGGGAGTACCCTGGTTCGCCGGCTGGTCAGGAGGTATCAGCTACCTGGCGGGGCCGACCGGCGGCTACATCATCGGTTTCATACTGGCCGCCCTGTTCGTGGGGCACCTTACCGACCGGTACGTAAAGACGCGCCGGTTCCTGCCCATGCTCGGCCTGATGCTGACGGCGAATTTCGCCCTGATCTATATCCCGGGGCTGGTACAGCTTTACCTCTGGCTCAACCTGATACAGGGAGACGCGGTAAGCGTTTACACGGTGCTCGGCATGGGGGCGCTGCCCTTCATCGCCGGCGACGTAATCAAAGCGGTGGCCGCGGGGGGCGCGGCGTGGGGCCTGCTGCCCAAGGAATCAGACGACGCCGGCCAGAAGCAGGCGGATAGTCCGGCCAGCACGTAGGGGGAAAATCCCGATATATCACGGCGGCAGAAGAGGGCAGGGTAACCCCCGAACGATAAAAGGTATCGGTCAGATTACTTGGCCGGTGCGCTTCTCGCCGTGAACGGGTACGGCCAAGCGACCCAAAAGTGGGTCTTTACACTGCCGGCCCGGACGGGGTATGATGTAAACAACTGAATATTTGCTGGGGGAGCCGAAAGGCTGAGAGTCCGCACGGACAACCCCTTGAACCTGAACTCGGTAATGCGAGCGGAGGGAAGTGAAGGAACGCAAAACCAGGAGATTAGTCAACGTGCGGTCTCCTGGTTTTTTCTTTATCCGCCTGACCGGGCGTATTGCAGTAAAGAGGAAGGAGAGAGACAAAGGAAATGAATTCTGAAATGCCAGAGATCGGGAAAATATCACCCCAAGTTTTCAACGAGCTGATTTTTCCGCGGCTGGGAGCCAAAAACGACCAGGTACTGGTGGGGCCGCGGCACGGGGTGGACACGGGGATAGCGGAAATCGGCGGGAAAGCGGTCTCTTTCACCTGCGACCCGGTATTCATCGTTCCCCAGTTCGGCTGGGAGCGGGCGGCCTGGTTCGCCATCCACATCATCGTCTCCGATTCAGTAACCAGCGGGCTGCCGCCGAAGTTTCTGTCCATAGACCTCAATCTGCCCATGGAGATGACGCGGGAGGAGCTCGAAACGACCTGGACGGTGATACACGAGCAGTGCCAGGGGATGGGAATCAACGTTATCACCGGGCACACCGCCCGTTACGATAACTGCCACTACCCGATGGTGGGCGGGGCGACGGTTATCGGCATCGGCGAGACGGGTGACTACGTCAATCCGAGCTTCGCCAGGGCCGGGGACAAAATTATCATCACCAAGGGGCCGGCGATAGAGGCCAGCGGCATCTTTGCCGCCATGTTCCCCAGGCTGCTGGACGAGGAGTTCGGCATAGAGTTCCGGAAAAAAGCGGAAGGAATCTTCTACCAGATGTCCGTGGTGGAGGACGCGATGACGGCGATTACGGTGGGGGTAAGGGAGAACGGGGTAAGCGCCCTGCACGACGCCACGGAATGCGGGATATGGGGAGGTCTTTACGAAGTGGCCGATGCCGCCGGGCTGGGAGTGAGGATAAGGAAAGAGGATATAGTGGTGGAGGAGGGAGTACCGGAAATATGCCGCTACTTCGGAATCGACCCGTACGCCGCCATCAGCGAGGGGACCCTGATAATCTCCTGCCGGGAACACAAAGCGGAAGAGGCGGTGCGGGCGCTGAGGGAAAAGAACATCCCGGCGTCAATTGTCGGGGAGCTGACGGCGGCGAAGGACGGGATGGTGCTGGTGGAGGAAGGCAGGGAAAAGAAGCTGGAGCACCCCATCGTCGACCCGTTCTGGCGGGCGTTTTACGCTACGGCGGCCAGCTACAAGGGATAGGCGATTTCAGAAAGGGAAGGCAGAGCAAAGAGGGAGAGTAGATGGGGAAGCGGCGATTACCGGATACCGATATCTACGGAGTCACCGACCGGGAGCTTTCCCGGGGCCGGTCAAACCGGGAGGTGGTAGCAGAGATGCTGGAGGCGGGGGTGGAGATAATCCAGTACCGGGAGAAGGAGCTCACCACGCGGCAGAAGTACGCGGAGTGCCGGGAAATACGGGAGATGTGCGCGGCGCGGAAGGCCTGCTTTATCGTCAACGACCACATCGACCTGGCGCTGGCGGTGGAAGCCGACGGGATACACATCGGGCAGGACGACCTGCCGGCGGAGAAGACCCGGGAGCTGGTTGGGGAGGGGATGATAATCGGCCTTTCCACGATTACCCGGGAACAGGCGGACGAGGCGGAGGCCTCCGGGGTGGTGGACTACCTGGGAGCAGGCCCGGTATACGCCACGGCCACGAAAAAGGACGCCGGCACGGCGGTGGGGCTGGAATATCTGGACTACGTGGTGCGGCATTGCCGGACGCCCCTGGTGGCGATAGGGGGGATAAAGGAGAGCAACGTGGCGGAAGTGGTCAAACACGGGGTCAACTGCGCGGCGATAATCAGCGACATCGTCGGGGCGGAGGACATCGGAGAAAAAGTAAGGGCCATCCGGCAGAGGATGGCGGAAGCCAGAAAAAGAGTCTAGCCAGACAAAGGAGGAAATCATGCAGATAGCGGAAGTAGAGAAATTCAGCCCGGTGGGTGAGAAAGAAGTCACCCGCGCCATCGTCGAGGAGTTTTCCAGGCAGTTTTCCGAGTACGTGGAGAGCGACGTCATCATCATCGGCGGGGGGCCGAGCGGCCTGATGTGCGGGCGGGACCTGTGCCGGGCGGGGAAGAAGGTGCTCATCGTCGAGCGCAACAACTACATCGGCGGGGGTTTCTGGATAGGCGGCTACCTGATGAACAAGCTGACGGTGCGGCACCCGGCGGAGAGAATCCTGGACGAGATAGGCGTTCCGTATCAGGAGATAAGCAAGGGGCTGATGGTGGCCGACGGTCCCCACGCCTGCTCCAAGCTCATCGCCGCCGCGTGCGACGCGGGGGTGAAGTTCGCCAATATGACCATTTTCGATGACCTGGTGCTGAGGGAAGACGGCCGGGTGGCGGGGGCGGTGATAAACTGGACGCCGATTACGTCACTGCCCAGGGAGATAACCTGCGTGGACCCGGTAGCCATTGAATCGAAGCTGCTGGTGGACGCCACGGGGCACGACGCGCAGGTGGTGCGCAAGCTGGAGGAGAGAGGGATGTTCAAACCCAAAGGGTTCGGGGCGATGTGGGTGGAGAGGTCAGAAGACCTCATCGTGGAGCACACCGGAGAGGCCTACCCGGGGCTGGTAACCATCGGCATGGCGGTATCGACGACCTACGGGCTGCCGCGGATGGGGCCTACCTTCGGCGGGATGCTGCTGTCCGGAGAGAAGGGGGCCCGGGAAGCAATCGAACTGCTGAAATAGAGGCCGGGTAAATTGAAGGTCATTCTCTACGACGAAGGCACCGGCGGAGAAATAGACGTGGCAGAGATAGCCCGGTACGCCGGGGAAAAGCTGGGGAAAGCCGGAGTGGAGCGCCGGGAGAGCCTGTTTGGCACCGACCTTTCCCCGGAGCGACTGGCCGAATACGCCCGAAAAATCGCCGGGGGCAAGGTGGAGGACGTCAACCGGAGACTGGAGACGGCCCAGGAACCGCTTTACGGGGAGATAGAGTTCGAGAAGAAGCGGCTCAGCGGCAGGTCCAGGGCGTTCGGCGTGCTTTACGATGGAGGATTTTTACGCAGCGTTTTCGCCGAGGCGATACCGGCAGAGGAGCGAGGGGCGGACTGTTTCCCCATCATCTTCACCAACCGGATGTTCGGCTCGTGGGACGACGGCAACAGGCGATACCACCTGCGGACGAGCCTCTACAGCACGCCCTCGCTTATCTCGACGACGGGCATCATCGAGGCGCCGGCCAAGCCACGGGAGTACTACGTGCTGAAGCAGCAGTATGCGAGCCTGGGGAAGGACCCGGAGGAACTCAAGGAGGCCTTCCGGGGGAGATTTATCGACTACGGGGACGAGCGGCTGACCGAGGTGGCCAAGGGGTACGTGATGCAGGCGGCGGTCTATTACCTGACCGGCGACCCGTTCTGCGAGGACCGGGGCTGCCGGCTGTACAACGCCCACTGGCAGGAGGATATGATTTACGCCCAGCTGGACAGCGGGTACGAGTTCTGCGCGCGGCACGAGGGAATACTGGGGCGGGTGAGAGGGTAAGAGAGTTTTCTGCGGCCGGCAAATCTTGACCCTGTGTGGTAGAATTAATACAGGGGGGAGGCAGGGTCAACGAGCAGGTGATGTGGAAATTAACTGTATCGTTCTTGCCGGCGGCAAGAGTTTGCGTTTTGGCAACGACAAGTCAACAGAGGCTATCGGCGGCAGGAGCCTGTTGCAGCAGGCGGTGGCCAGCCTCCGCTTCCTGAGCAGTGAAATCGTTATCGCCACCTCCGGCGAACGTCCCGTTTCCGAAGCGTTTGACTATCCGAAACCGCGGATTTTAACCGATATCATACCCGGCAAGGGGCCGCTGGGGGGTATCTATACCGGACTGACCTTTTCCACAAAGGAGCACAACCTGGTGGTGGGGGCCGATATGCCCTTCCTGAACCAGGCGCTACTGAAACACATAATCGAAGTCTCCGAGGGGTACGATATCACCGTGCCGCGGGTGGGCAAGCTGGTGGAGCCGCTGCACGCGGTTTACAGCCGGAGATGCCTACCACCAATGAAAGAGATGATAAGAGAAAACAGGCTGTCCATTCTGGAGCTTTTCAAAGAGGTCAGGGTCAGATACGTGGAGGCGGAGGAAATGGAAAGGTACGACCCGGAGCACCGCAGCCTGTTCAATATCAATACCAAAGCCGACCTGGAGGCGGCGAGGAAACTGAGCGGGGGGAGCAGCCGATGATAAGCGTGGAAGAAGCGCTGGAAAAGATACTGAGCTACGTGGAGGTACTGGAAGCCGAAGAGGCGCCGATACTGGAGTCCATGGGGCAGGTGCTGGCGGAGGACGTTTACTCCGAAATCAACATTCCGCCGCTGGATAACGCCGCTATGGACGGCTACGCGATACAGGCGAGGGACACCGAAGGCGCCAGCGGCGAGACGCCCAGCCTGCTGAGAGTAACCGATACAGTGATTGCGGGGTCGATTTCCGGGAAAGAGGTGACGCCGGGCACGGCCATCCGCATCATGACCGGAGCGCCGGTGCCGCGGGGGGCGGACAGCGTGGTGAGGTTCGAGGATACCGACGAGATGGAGCGGAAGAAGGGCAGGGCCGGGGGGACGCCCGCCGAAATAGGCATTTTATGTGAAATCGAGACCGGAAAGAACATCAGGAAGGCGGGGGAGGACGTCTCCCGGGGCAGCCCGGTACTGAAGAGGGGTACGGTCATCAGGCCGGCGGAAGTGGGAGTACTGGCGTCCCTGGGCAAAAGCCGGGTGAGAGCGGTGCGCCGGCCGGTGGTGGCGATACTGTCCACCGGGAACGAGCTGGTGAACATCGACCAGCCGCTACCGCCGGGCAAGATATATAACAGCAATACTTACAGCCTGGCCGCGCTGGTAAAGCGGTACGGCGGCATCCCGAAGATACTGGGCATAGCCCTGGACAGCGAGGAGTCCCTGGTGGCGGGGCTGAGGGAGGGGCTGGACGCCGATATGCTGCTTACCAGCGGCGGAGTATCCGCGGGAGACTATGACATGGTCAAGGACGTGCTGGCGCGGGAGGGAGAGATAGGCTTCTGGACGGTGAGGATGAAGCCGGGCAAGCCGCTGGCCTTCGGGCGGATAAAGAGCACCCGCGGGGGCAAGGACGGCTATATTCCCCACCTGGGGTTGCCCGGAAACCCGGTGAGCGTGATGGTGACTTTCGAGGTGCTGGCCCGGCCGGCCCTGCTCAAGATGATGGGGAAAAAGAACCTGGGGCGGAGCACAATCGAGGCGACGGTGACGGAACGGGTGGTCAACAGCGACGGCCGCCGCGTCTATACGAGGGCGATAATCGAAAAGCGGGAAGGGAAGTACTTTGCCCGGCTGACCGGGCCGCAGGGTTCCGGTATCCTGACCTCGATGAGCCGGGCCAACGGGCTGGTAATCATACCGGAGGAGAGGGCGGAGGTGAAGGCGGGTGAAACGGTACCGGCGATAATGCTGGACCGGAACGAAGATACGAGCAATTAGCCGGCGGAGGGAAAGATGCTGCCGATTGTTTCCATCGTGGGGAAATCAAACTCAGGGAAGACCACCCTGCTGGAAAGCCTTATCAGCACACTGAAGGGGCGGGGCTACCGGGTGGGCGCAATCAAGCACTCGGCGGAAGATGTCGAGTTCGACACGGTGAACAAAGACAGCTGGAAGTTCACCCGGGCGGGCAGCGCGGTGTCCGCTCTCTGCTCTTTCCAGCGGCTGGCGGTATTCAAAAAGCTGGAGCAGGACCCGGAGCCGGCAGAGCTGGCCCGGTTCGTCTGCCCGGACTGCGACCTGGTCCTCACCGAGGGTTTCAAACGGAGCAACAATTTCAAGATAGAAGTCCACCGCCGGGAACAGGGCCCCGGTCTGTTGAATCCCCCCGGAAAACTGCTGGCAGTGGTAACCGATGAGGCGCTGGAGACGGAGGCCCCCCAGTTTTCCCGGGAGGAAATCGGGAAGATAGCCGACCTGATAGAGGAGGGGGTACTCCGGGGACAGCCGGAGGACGACATCGACCTGGCGGTGAATGACGAGCCGGTAAGCCTGAAACCGCCGGAGAGGAACCTGCTGATGCGAAGCCTGGTGGCGCTGGCGGCCGGAATCAGGGGAGGCGGGGAGATAAACAGCCTGGGTATAAGCCTGAGGAGGAAGGATTGATATACGGAGCCTCCGAGTTCGCTTTCAGGGCGCCATCGGTGCTGTCCCGGGCACGGCGAATTCTGATAAAGCCGAGCGCCTCCCACCCGGTACCCTACCCGGTGACCACCAGTCCGGCGATGCTTTCCGCGGTGATAGAGGGTATCCGGCAGGTCAGTGACGCGGACATATTGCTGCTGGAAGGGACAGGGGGGAGCGAGCCGGTGTTCCCGATATTCGAAGCGCTGGGGTACAACTTCCCGCGGGTGCTGACGCTGGACGTGAAAGACTGCATCTGGGTGGAAGTAGACAATCCCCTGCTCAAACCGCTGGCGATGTCCACTTTCTGGGTGCCCAACGTCATTCTTTCCAGCGACTACCTGATAAGCATCACCCCTTTGAGGACGTTCAGAGGCCGGAGCAGCCTGAGCGTGATGAATCTGCTCTCGCTGCTGCCGAGCAGCAAGTACCGGGGCAACGGAGCGGACGGGTGGGGCGCCCTTTACCCGCTGGGTATCGACCGGGTGGTTGCCGATCTGTATTTCACGTTGCCCTTTGACCTGGGGATTATCGAAGCGCGCCAGATGCTGACCAGTGAAGACGACCCGGCAAGGGGAAAGACGACGGAATACGGCAAGATATTCGTCGGGGAGCCCTACGAGGTCGACCGCGAGGCTACGGAGACGCTGGGGCTGAAAGCGGGATACCTGGACCTGATACAGTCGGCCAAAGTGGAGCTGGAGCCGTAAGCGGAAAGAGCGGCGCCTAGTAGACGACCCGGAAGCCGGAATGGCTTCCGGTGAAAGACGACCAGCTGACAGCAACGTCTTTGACGATAGCGTCCGGCGGGCCAACTTCAAGGAAGCCGGCCAGTTTTTCGAGCGAGTCCCTGCCTCCTTCGGCAAATATCTCGACCTCACCCCCGGGCAGGTTACGCGTGTAGCCGCTAAGGCCGAGGTCCCGGGCACGTTCAACGACGAAGGAGCGAAAGAAAACGCCCTGAACACGGCCGGAAACGACGGCCCGCAGCGAGGCGGCTTCGACCATCACGAACACGGACCGGGCGGCGGACGCCTACCCGGCTTCCTCTTCCTCGCGTTTTTTGCGGTGCTTCCGGACAACCTCTACCTGCGCCGGAGAAGCCAGGACTTCCTCCGGGGATATGCGGACGGCGTTTTTCTTCGGTTTCTTCGACTCGCGGCGTCGATAGTCTCGTTTTCCCATAGCAACACCTCTAGCGCGGTACGGAATAACCCGTCAGCAGTAAGATTTTAGCAAAGGGAAATCAGGGTGTAAAGCGGGTGGGGAAACGCTCCAGGGCGGAGCGGGCAGCGTCCGATTCGGCCAGCTTTTTGCTTTTCCCGGAGCCGCGGCCGAGCACGTCTTCACCCACCGACACGGTAACGGTGAAGGTGCGGGCGTGGGGCGGGCCGGCGGCATCCACCAGGCGGTAGGAAGGAGACACCCGGTACTCCGACTGGACGATCTCCTGCAACCTCGACTTGTAATCGGCGACGGCGTCCGTCCACCCGGACTGGCCTGTGGCCACATCAAGGAGGCGGAGGACGAGGCGGCGAGAATCTTCCAGGCCGCGGTCAAGAAAGACGGCGCCGATAACCGCCTCCAGAACGGCGGCGAGATTGGATGGCTTGTGCCGGCCGCCGCTCGCTTCTTCCCCTTTGCCCAGATAAAGATAGCCACCCAGCCGGAGTTTCCGGGCGAGGTCCGCCAGGGTCTCCCGGCGCACCAGGGCGGCACGGCGGCGGGTCATTTCCCCTTCGCCGAGGGCGGGGAAGTCCCGGTACAGCTTTTCCGCCACGATAAAGCCGAGAACGGCGTCACCGAGGAACTCCAGGCGCTCATTGGAAACGGCAGCCAGAGCGGGGTTTTCATTGACGTAAGAGCTGTGGACCAGCGCCCGTTCCAGCAAAGACCGGTCATAGAACCGAATATCCAGTGAGCGGGATAGAGCGGTCAAATCAGCCAAGGCAAAAAGTCCTCCCGAAGCATTTTAGGCAAAAAGAGGCCGGGAGGGCAAGTTTACCGGCGGTGCCGGCCGGGGGCGGCCACGGGGGAGATGGCTTCAAGCCGGATTCTGTGCTAACATTAAAGAACCGGGGATCACGAGCAGGAAGGGCCGGAGGAGAAGTATGGAGAAGAAGAAAACGGGAACGCCGTGGAGACGGCGCCCAGTACTGATATGGGCGGGAATAATGGCACTGTTACTGTCAACGGTATTCGCCGCGGCGGGCTGCGGACCGGGGGCGGATACAGGGGATGAGGTGAAGACACCCGCCAGCCGGGAAGAGGTGCCGCGGGTTAACATCAACGAGCTGCAGCGGGAAGTGGCGGAGGGAGGGGACATCCTGATTGTGGATAACCGCACCCGGCAGGAATACGCGGAGGGGCACATAGCGGGGGCTATTTCCGTCCCCTTGCCCGAAATAGAAGCGGCCGAGTGGCAGCCGCCGGAAGGCAAGCAGCTGGTGTTTTACTGAACCTGACCGGCCGAGGCCACAAGCGCTCGTGCAGCGCTACACTTATACAACCAGGGCTATACCGGTATCAAGGTGCTGAAAGGCGGATACCACGCGTGGCACAGAGCGGGCTATCCGGTGGCCAGCGGCGACGGGCCGCGTTAGGTTCTCCCCTTTCTGAAGCAAGCGTGGTTTCTACTTCTCCAGAGCCGAATGCCGCCGGCGGCCGGCTTTCATGAAAGAGGCTAATAGCTGGCTGGCGGCGGGAAAAGACGGGGGTTGTGCTTGCTTCTGGTTACTTTTCACGCTCACCCCCTGTATCCCCCTCCCAAACAGGTGCAAATAAAACCAAGACCGGGGGTTTTGACAGAAAGGGAGACAGCGGTTATAATTTTCAGTGTGCTGGGGAATCGTCTAGAGGTAGGACAGCGGACTCTGGATCCGTAAGCGAAGGTTCGACTCCTTCTTCCCCAGCCAAACTTTTATTCCCGCTGCGGATAGTCATCCGCTTTCCCGTGGCAGCTTTTTCCGGGTGACGCTTTCAGCATCCCCGGGTCAACCGCCACGGGAGGCAGATACGCCGGGAGAGGCGGTTATTTCAAGGGAACGGGGTGGTCCGTCTCGACGCTGGCGTGGCAGGCGATACAATCGCTCTGGGAAGATACGTGGACGTTACCTACGGAAGCCTCGGGGCCGTGACAGGAGAGGCAGGACTCGACCTCAGCGGGAACGGGGTGGACCAGGGCAAAGGTACCGTCCGCCTGCTGGTTGAGAAGCTCGGCGGTATACTTGGCCACCGAGGCGGTGAGCCAGGCACAGCGCTCGGCCCGCTGCGGGTCCCCGGTAGAGATGCCGGTGGCATTACTCCATTTGGTCACCGAAACGTGGCAGAGCAGGGAGTCGGCCACCGAGGTCTGGATAGAATCAAACTTGGGATTTTTTGGCTTGTAGGTGGGCAGCGCCTCCATGCTGTACCAGGCGTATAATTCGCTGATAATCTTGTTCCGCACCTGGGGGTCACTGGTGAGGGAAATAGCGGCAGCAGCGCCGTTCAGGGCGCCGCAGAGAGAACCCCAACCGGCTACCCCGCCACCGCCGTATTTCATCATCACGGAGGGGAAGGCGGTGTAGGGCGCCCCGATATTGTCCTTCAGCTCACCGACGACGCCTTCAAAAGCGCCGTACATACAACCGCCCTGGTAGTAACGCTCGTAGGCCCTTTCCGCGGCCAGCTCCGGGTCCACTTTATCATAGGGCCAGGGCACCTCAAAGGTGGCTGCTTCTTCCTCAGTGGAGCAAGAAGAGAGGAGGCTGCCCATTCCGGAAACGGCCAGCATACCCAGGGTAACGCCGCCGGTGGTTTTCAGGAATTGTCTCCGGGTAGTTGTTGCCATCAATTATCTCCTTATGTTAATTAGTTGCCATAAAAGGCTGAGTGGAGAAAGGGGTACAGGTCAGGGGGTGTCTGTTTTCATTTTAGAATGGCTTATGAATCCGATTGTCCGTTACGTTTAACCAGTCTTTTTCAGTGACCACCTCCTTATAGTTTTTCCCGCTTGCGGTTACCCGGCGGCACGGGCGCGGCGCATTACCGGTCTCTGTCTACCCTACCGCCGTAGGGTAGCTTACACTATATATCGTCTCCTGTCAAGATAATACCGGGGGGTTAACGGAAATATACCCGGTGTTTATGCGCAAAATACCCCGCACAGGGATAAGAAATGAGGGTACTTTGCCAAAAAGGAGGGCTTTTGCTAATATGTTTGATACCAGGTAACGAGGAGGTAAGCGCCATGGTGGAGCCAGCGGTACCCCGTAGTGAGATAGTGACGCGACTGAAGAAAATAGAAGGGCAGATAAGGGGCATACAGAACATGGTGTCCCAGGAGCGGGAGTGCGTGGACGTGATGATCCAGCTCTCCGCGGTGAAGTCAGGGCTGGAGTCAGTGGCCGCCCAGATATTCCGGAATTACACCAGCATCTGCCTGCAAAGCGGGGAGGGAGAGGACGTGGGGGCCAACCTGTCCCGGGCGATATCCATCTGGGTGGGCGGACACGGCTAGCCGGGGCCGGGGGTGGCTTCCGGAGAGAGAGTTACGAACCGCTTCAGTCTTGCCGGCTCAGTCCAGCGAGAGCGGGTAGCGGCCGTACTCACGGATAGCTTCCAGCATGGCGGCGTAGTTCTGGGGAATGACGGCGCCGTGAATGGAGTTGCTGGACATACAGATATAGCCGCCGCCGGCGGCCGCTTTCCGGAAGTTTTCTTTTACCGCTTCCCGGACCTCTTCCGTGGTGCCTTCGCTGAGCAGGTCACCGCAATCGATATTACCCATCAGGCAGAGGCGGTCCCCGTATTTCTGCTTGACTTCACCGATGTCCATACCGGCCAGGGGGTCTATGGGGTGGAGGCCGTCAATGCCGGTATCAACAATCAGGTCCATAACCGGCCAGAGGTTTCCGTCAGTGTGTTTGAGGCAGGGGGCGCCACGGCAGTGGCAGTATTCAACGAACCGGCCCAGGATAGGGATGATGAATTTACCGGTCAGCTCCGGGGAGACCATCGGGCCCTGGGTAATCGCCCAGTCGGCGGTCTCGATAACGGCGTCGACGCCGACATCGAGCAGGTTCCGGATATAGCGCATATAGTAGTCATCAACGATGCGGTTCAGCTCGTCAACCAGCGCCGGGTTTTTCACCATATCCCGGAAAAGGAGGGCTTCTCCACGGAGGCTGTCCTTGATGGAGGCAAAGGGACGAACGCCGGCGATGACTGCCTTCCTGCCCTTGAACCTTTTGACGGCGGTCTCGATGGTTTGAAAACGGTCCGGGCGGTCCGGGTCCGGGCCGATGTAACCGACCAGGTCATCCGGGGTCTTGATGGCCGGCTCCCGGGGGACGGGCATATCTCCGGCGGCGGAAAACTGCTGGAGGCCGCCCCACTGGTCCCGGTAGAGTCTTTTTCCGGCATCGACCAGCTCAAAGCGGTCGGTTTTCAGCTCGTGGTAACAGACCGCGTCCAGGCCAGCGTACTCGCAGAAGTCCTCATAAGAGAGGCCGGGCTTGATGCCGTCCCTGACTTTCTGGTCGATAACCAGTTCGAAGGTGGGGACGGTATCCGGCTCCTCCAGGCGCAGTGCCTTCATTATTCTTTCGACGCCGCTCAGCGTGGTCATAGCCTGTTTCCTCCTTCAGCGGGCGCTCCGCAGTTTTCGGGCTTCGATAACGGCATCGACGGCGGTGGCGCCGTAAGCGTCAGCGCCGACGCGGCGGGCGAACTCCTGGTTCACGGGCACGCCGCCGACCATTACTTTGACCCGGTCACGCAGACCGGCCTCTTTCAGGGCGCTGATGGTGGCCTCGACCTCCGGCATAGACAGGGAGACGTAAGCGCCCAGACCGACGATGTCACAGCCTTCCGCCACCGCCCGGCAGAACTGCTCCGGGGAAACGTCAATACCCAGGTCAACCACCTCCCAGCCATTGCCTTCCAGCAGCATAATGACGATGTTCTTACCGATGTCATGGAGGTCACCGCGGACGGTGCCGATGACGTATTTACCCACCCGGGGGGCGCCGCCCCGGGAAAGCTCCGGCTTCAGCAGCTCCAGTGACTCTTTCATCGCGTCGCCGGCGAGGAGCAGCTCCGGGAAATAGACTTCACCGCGGGCGAACTGGCCGCCGACGATATCCAGGGCGGGCACGAGCCCTTTTTCCAGGATTTCCCGGGCGGGAACTCCGGCTTCTACCGACCGGCGGGTGAGCGTCCGCGCGCCGTCCTCGTCACCGCCGACGACGCAGTTGATGAGTTCATCATAATCAATCATCCGGCAGGAACCCCCTTATGACAGGTTACTTTAACCCGAGCGAAACGTTTCCGATGAGGCGATGTCAGGCGTATTTTAGGCGTCCGGCCACGGTTTGTCAACGACGGCGGTTCTGAAAATCACAGCGACAGCGAAAACGCCGTCCGTACCAGCGGCGGCTATTTTTATCCGCTCCCCACCTTTACTCTGGCCTCACCGGAAATAACGGTTTCCCCGGCCTGGCTGACACAGAGCACGTCACAGCGGTAGAGGGTGCCGTCTGCCGCGGCTTCAGCGCGGGTTACCCGGCCGCTGACGGAGACGACGTCACCGGGGCGGGCAGGGGCTTTAAAACGCACGTTGAGCTTGCCGCCGGTGAGCCAGTGACGGCCGAAAGCGCCGGTCATCATCTGGGAGACGTAGGCCAGCACCAGCATGCCGTGGGCGATGGTCCCGCCGAGAGGCGTGCGGCGGGCGAAATCTTCATCAATGTGGATGGGATTGAAGTCCCGGCTCGCCTGCGCATAGAGATTGATTTTCTCCTGCTTTATTTCCCGATTCAGGCCGGGTAATTCGCTTCCTTCACGCAGGTCAGTCAACGGGAATTCTTTCTCCATGCTTACTCCGGCGCGCCTGCCGCGGACTCTTCAGGCAGAATAAAGCTGGTCCGGGCGGTCAGGATTTCCTTTTGCCGCTCATCAGCGACCCGCATATCCACGGTAACCATGTGCATATTACTCCGCCGCTGGCTGCGGGCGACGACGGCCCGACTGGTCACGGTGTCCGAAATATTAACCGAAGACAGGAACTCCACTTCCTGGGAAACGTGGATGGCCCCGGGGGGCATAGTCATACTCCCGGAAAGCGAGGCGAGGGCCAGAGCGGCTACCGCCATGGGCGGGACGAGGCCGGTATCCCGATAAAGCGGGGCGGGTTCCTCTACCGCGGCCAAGTAGTCAGCCACCGTGGCCGCGTCCAGCCGGTAGGTGGCGGGGGAAAATTCGAAACCGGTCTCTACCTGCCGGATGTCAATTTTCTGGTCTTCAGGCATAAAGTCTCCGTACTGTGGCCGGGCGTATTTTACCCGTTTACCGGAACACGCGGCGCTTCCGGATACCAAGTTAGCCAATGATAATATACGGGGTTGGCGGTTGTCAACAGGAAGGGACAGTTGCCGGAAGCAGAATCCGGCAACTTGACAGGGAGAAGGCCGGGGTCTATAATGGATTGACTATACTATATAGGGGTATAGAGTATAAGAGGAAGCAGGCAGCGGATAACCGGTGAGGGGCGGTATGGTTACAGGAAACCGTAACAGGTCCGGGGCAAAGCCAGCGCCGGGGAAGCGGCGGGGCCTGCTGCTGTTTCAGGTGCTGGCAGCGGCCGGATTTCTGGCGATGTTATGGCTCAGCTTCGGGGAGAACGTCCTGACACCGCAGGCGGGAACGGCGGCGCCGGGGAAGCTCCTGACGCTGGAGCTGGTGAGTATAGCCGAGGGAGAGGAGGCGCTGAGCAGAATCGACCGCCTTCACGGCAGCGAGATAAACCTGGCCAGCGCCTACATTGCCGATTATGCCGGCGGCGGCGATGGAGCAACCGTCTGGGTGGGGCGGGCGACCGATGAGGAGACGGCGGCGAAGCTTCTGGAGATGATGATAGGGGGCATACGGCGGAGCGGGGCCGGCTTTGGCAATCTGCGGGAGGTGGATGTGCGTGGTCAGACAGTTTTCCAGGTGGACGGGCCCGGCGGAGACCATTTCTTCTACATTCCGGCGGCGGAGAAGAAAAAGGTTATCTGGCTGACGGTGAGCGGGGCGGAAGCCGGACCGCTGCTGGCAGAAAGCCTGAAGGTCTTTTAAGGACGCGGCCGGAATACCAGAGAGGGAGTTGACAGCGAGTTGAGAAGGAGAAAGTTATGGCTGATGGCCGCGATGGCGGCGGCAGCGCTGGGGATTATCTACGGGATTTTTGTAGCCTTTATCCACGGGGAGACGGGCGCCGTGTCCGTGAGCCAGTTCCGGGCGCAGGCGGCTTCCCTGGAAGGAGAGCCAGCGACGGTGAAGGGGAGGGTGGTTTCCGGGACGGTCAGCTGGGACGAGGGGACGAAGACGACCGAGTTTGCCCTGGCGGGGGGCGGGGAAAGCCTGAACGTGGTCTTTAGCGGGGTGGTGCCGGACCATTTCAAGCCGGGGGCGGAGATAGAGGTGACGGGGAGATACGGCAGCGGGGGCGTTTTCCAGGCGACGAGTATAGGCGGAGAGAACGCTTTCTGTGCGGTGTGTCACTGACGGGGGTTGACTTTACCCCGGTTTAACCCCGATAATGGGTACAGGCTTGTGCGCCGGGAGCCTACGGCGCACCGGCCGGTTTTTTAGTGGGGCGCATTCGTCTAGGGGTTTAGGACACCTCCCTCTCAAGGAGGAGATCGCGGGTTCGAATCCCGCATGCGCTACCATTCCGTATAAAAGGTAGAACTGATAGCTTCTCCTCGTCAGAGTTCTCCGGCGGCATAGGTAGTGTGTAGTTTATCGTAATCATGCCATCAAGAACGACTATCTCATTGACGAATGATTTCAGGAATCCGCGCTTTTCAACTATAGAAGACGAAGCCAGCAGTGAGCTTAAATTATCCACATAACCCTGTATAGCCTTTAACTCCGGCATTTCCAGGTAATTCGGCTGTGCTTCCACAGCTATTTCGCGCTTCTTCTCCAGTAATTCATTCTTGCGTTCCTGCAGCTTTCGTATCCTGGGAGCCAGTTCATCACTGCTGAACACCCCTTTTTCAAGAGCGTCATAGAGATGCTCCAGCCTAGAGTCCACATCGTCAATCTGTAACTCCAGTGTCTCTTGCCGTTCTGTTATTGATTGCATGCTGGTGTTGATCTCCTCGTTAAGAATGCTAACCAGCCCAAGCAGATTGTCTTCGGTCAGGATGTAACCGCGTATCCTATCGACAATAAAGCCCTCAATCTTTGATTTCGGAATCCAGTGACCCGGGCACTCATTCGGCCCTCGCTTGGTGGCATTGCTGCAGCGGTAGTAGAAGAACTGGCTTGATTTGGCACTATGTCCGCTCATAGCTTTCCCACAGGCTCCGCATTTAAGAATGCCACTTAAAAGGTAATCGCTGACCGTTCTTCGAGGATGTACGATCCTGGGTGCCCTGGATTTAAGTAAGGCCTGCACTTTCATAAATATTTCCCGATCGATGATGGCTGGCCAGGCATTTTCAATTCTGAGTGGTTCGATATTGCTGCGCTTGCCCCAGACAAGGGTTCCGATATAAGCCTCGTTAGTGAGCATGCTGTGTATGCCGGTGCTCGTCCATTTCTTGCCTCTAGCGGTGGTGATACCGTCCTTGTTGAAGGCCTTGGCTATTTCCTTTATTCCCTTACCGGATAGAGCCATTTGAAAAGCACGTTTTACGATTGGTGCCAGTGCCTCTTCCGGTAAAAGTGTGCTTCTAGGTTTATGTTCATCCTTTACCTTTTCAATTCTTAAGCCGTACGGAGCTTTGCCGCCACTGAAATACCCTCGCAAGGCATTTTCCCTCATGCCTCTGGTAACATCCTGAGCGAGATTGGCTGAGAAGAACTCGTCCATGACTTCGATAATACCCTCCAGCATATGTCCCGCCGGAGTATCTTCTACAGGTTCATTTATAGAGATGACCTGTACGCCTCTCTTTCTCAGCAGGGACTTATAGATGATGGAGTCCTCCCTGTTTCTAGCGAAGCGGTTAAGCTTCCAGACGAAATCTTTTCAAAGGGTGGATTCTTCAAACGTGCCAGGCTAATCATCTCTTTGAAAGCAGGTCTGGCCGCTGAGCGACCGCTTTCCGCCTCATCGACAAACTCGCGGACAACCTGATAGCCATTTCGGGCAGCATAGTCCCTGAGTGCCCGTGATTGTGCCGATATCGACAGGTCTACATCCTGCCTGTCTGATGATACCCTGGCATATAAGGCTACGTTCATGGTCTGTTCCTTAGTTTTTACCTTCCAAGCCTGTGACAGACTCTACATCTTCCTGTAACCATATTCAAGGCTAGTAGCTCATCTACTTCACGCCTAGCTGTCCTTGTAATGTCAGCGAGTTCCATGTGAGTTCGTCTTACTTCAGAGGCTTCCGGTGTTTGAGGCAATGAAACGAAAACAGAGACTATCCTATCCCGGCCCTCCGTCGCATTAATAAAGCGCGCCAGCTCGGTGCCTCCCGGCCCATGCCTGATATAGTTATCGTCTCCAGCTATGATTCCTTCTTCCAGATTTGTCTCATCCGGAATATTCAATATCTTATTCACTGCCACTCCGTAGAATAGGACTACAAGCGAAGGCAGGAAATAATCAGTCGCTTTTTCAGTACGTCTTTGTTTTAGCTCAAGACCTTGGTTTTCCAGTAATCTCTTGATCGCCTTCTTGAATTTCCATTCAGCTCCAACGTAACCCGCAAGGGCTGAGCGCCATTGTTTGAGATAATCCCATACCTTTTCCTGCTTGAAGTGCTCCTGTAGAAGCTCATATTCCAGCTTCTTTTCCACCTCTAATTCCAAGGTCATTTCATCTTTAGCAGGATTTTTTACCAGGCCACCGGAAACTGGCATGTCTGCTAAAGTTCCGTCTTTCTCGTCCCGCAGCTCAAGAACATCCGGCGGCATCACCAGTATCGTTTTAATTTCCTCAAGGACATCCGTCAGCTGCTTCTGATGGTCGAAAATTGCTTTTCGCATCAGGTCATCCTCTATATTCATAAGACGTCTGTCCTTGATCGCTTCTTCAATACCCCTGGCAATAGTGCGTGGATCGCGTTTTTCCGCCCTGGCTATTTGTACCTCGGTCTTACCGGCCTCATACATGTCAAGCCATCGTTTTTTATCTTTGATATTAATTTTTCTGGACATTCTTAATTTACCCCCTTGACAAGCCCTCCATGCCCTCCCCCATTCAATAAATAATTATAATGCTATATAAGACATATGTCAAGCATATATAAACCAAAATAATGTAATTTAAGCCCATGTTAAAATACTATTGTGATGGGAACCAAGCATTGCAAAAAGAAGGTGCAGACTTCGCCTGTCATTCCGGAACCGGCGAATGATGGGCTGCGCCTGCTTGCCAGGATGATCGTCCAGGATCTTTTGCGGCAGCAAGCCGCAGAGAACCACGAACCGGGCGGGGCAGAGCAAGCAGAAATCCCGCCTGAACCGACTTCCTAGGAGAATCTCAAGATATTAATGAGCATAAGATGGAGTGAACCCCTGAGGCTAGGCAGGGTAGGTTAGGAAGATTCAGATGTCTGGACATAACACGTTCGAGAAAGTCTGATAGATAAGTTGCA
>CAZTMR010000022.1:0-20971 GCA_964615345.1 uncultured Dehalococcoidaceae bacterium
ATGCAGCCGATGACCAGCACCCGGACGGCCGCCTCTCTCTCCGCCTCCCTCCGGACGTAATCGATTGTTTCCGGTGTATCTAGCGGTGGGTTGGTATTGGGCATGCTGCAGACGGTGGTGAAACCGCCCCTGGCCGCGGCCCGCGTGCCGGTGGCAATCGTCTCTTTCTCTTCGTATCCGGGCTGGCGCAGGTGGCAGTGAAAATCAATAAATCCCGGGCAGACTATCAGCCCGCTGGCGTCAAGTACCTGGTAATCAGGGCCGGCTAATTCTCCGGCCGGGCCGGAAATCCTGTCTCCCCGGATAAACAGGTCGCCGATTTTATCTACATCCCGGGCGGGGTCTATTATCCGGCCGTTCCGTATCAGTAAAGATCTCATTTATTCCCCGGCTGGCGCTCAGTCATGACTTTCCGAAAAGCGTTCTTTTACATCGTGGCTGGGGTTGAAGCCGCGGGCCCTGGCTTCCTCTTCCGTGTTGAAGACAATGAGGTTTTCCGGCCTGATTTTTCTCGCCCAGCGGCTGTTGGCGTCATGGTATATTTTGGTGGCCGTTTTGCCTTCGTGCCATTCCGTGCTGGCGACGTATTTCGGCTCGAATCCATGCTCGCAATAGACACACCTCAGGGTCAGCGGCTCGCGGTTGACTATTTTGAACTCCGGCTTGAGGTATTTTATTTCCGTATCCTGCACGGAAACGCAGAGGGGGTTAGAACACCTGATTCCGGTATCGTGCTCGTAGCGGGGAAATTCCTCCGGGGAGAGCGTGTCCTGCGGTGACGGCGCCACTTCTTTAATTCCCAGCAGGAGGGCGATGAGCGCCATTCTCACCGGGACTCCGTGCGCTGCCTGGGCAAAATACTTGCTTCTCGGGTCGGCGTCCATATCGTAGGCAAGCTCATCCACCCGGGGGAGAGGGTGCATAACCAGCGTCTTCTGGAAGGCTTTGTCCCGGAGCAGCTTCCGGTCCACAACCGGAAACCCTTCCTTTCCCCCGCTTTCTTCTCCGGCGGCAAACCTTTCCTTCTGGGGACGGGTTACGTAAAGGGCGTCCACTCCTGACTCGAGTTCGAACTGCACGTTCATATCGGACATCAGCGCCAGCTGGTGATGGCTGCTCGGCGTCATGTACACCGCGTCCAGGTAATTAAAGGCGTTCTTGACGGAAGGGTCCAGGGAAGCGTATTTTTCCACGTCTCCCCCGTATTCCCTGGTCAGTTTTTTCAAAACGTGCTCCGGTACTTCCAGTCCCGGGGATGGGCAGAAAAGAATGTTTGCCCCGAACTTGGCCAGGGCGAAGATGAGGGAGTGTATCGTCCGCCCGTACTTCAAATCGCCCCAGAGCGCTATCTTCAGCCCCTGGATAGTCTGCTTTTCCTTTTTTATCGTGTAAAGGTCGCACAGCGTCTGTGTCGGGTGCTGGTGGCCGCCGTCGCCCCCGTTTATCACCGGCACGCCGGCGTAGTCAGCCACCACCTTGGCTGCTCCCTCCCACGGGTGCCGGATGACGATGATGTCCACGTAGCTGCCGATTACCTTGGCCATATCCGAGATGCTTTCCCCTTTGGCCAGTGAAGTGGCGCCGACGTCCGAGGCAGTGATGACGCTGCCCCCCAGCCGGTGCATGGCGGTCTCAAAGGAGAGTCTGGTGCGGGTGCTCGGCTCAAAAAAGAGGCTGGCCATGATTTTGCCCCGGCATAACCCGTACTGCTCCTCCATTGAACCGGACATGGCTCCCGCCAGGGAAAAGAGGGCGTCTATTTCTCCGTGTGACAGGTCATCGATTGTAACCAGACTTTTCCTCTGCGGTGACATACTAACTCCTCCCAAACGAGTTTATCCGGCCAGGCCTGTTTCCCGGTTTATTATCGCTGGTGCTCAGGATAGACACTTCATCGATGCCGTCCACCTCTGTCAGCTGGACCCGGATATCTTCGTGCTTTGAACTGGGGATGTTCTTGCCTACAAAGTCCGGCCTTATCGGCATTTCCCGGTGGCCGCGGTCTATCAGCACGGCCAGCTGGATCAGCTTTGGTCTTCCCAGATCAATCAGCGCGTCCATGGCTGCGCGGGCGCTGCGTCCGGTGTACAGGACGTCATCGACCATGACTATTGACTTGCCGTCGATTCCGGTGGAAATATCGGTGTGGTGCAGGACGGGCCTTTCCGGATGTGAGGAGATGTCGTCCCGGTAGTAGGTAATATCCAGGGCGCCGACGTCGATTTTCGCCGGCTCGAGAGAGGCTATGTTGACGGCCAGGCGGTTGGCCAGGGGTACCCCCCTGGTACGCAGCCCCACCAGCACCAGGTTTTCCGCCGTCCGGTTCTGCTCGATAATTTCGTGCGCGATGCGGGCCAGCGTCCGGCGTATGTCCGGTGCTGTCAGTATCACTTTCCTTGACATAAAACAACCTCTTATCGTGGCTGATAAGAGGTTCTGACGTTCTCTCCCCCGGTCTCCCTTACCAGCCTCTCCGGACCAGCTTAAAGGTTAAGGAGCGTTCTTATATTGTAAGCTGTAGTTAATATAACATATCAGCGCCAGTTTGGCAATGAAAAACCGGCCTGTTTTCCGGTAATATCTGTAACCTGGCCCATGAGCTGGCGGCGGGCTTTTTCCAGTCTGGTTATCTTTACCATGCGGGTGAAATATGATAAAATGGAAGTGTCAAATGCGTGATTTGTCTTTCCAGGACGTGTGTCAGCGGCAACCCCTTTTCCCCTCCGGTGGACGCTGTTCTTTTTCTGCTTCGGCCCGCTTCTTTTCGCTGTCCTGGCATCGGTTGTCACCGCTGTTACCGAGGAGATAGCAAGTATGGCGAGAAAAAATTCGCGTGCCACGTTAGTCCCCCAGACCGACAACGAGTACGGGGCTGCCGATATTCAGGTGCTGGGTGGACGGGAGGCGGTGCGCCGCCGCCCGGGGATGTACATCGGCAGCACTGACCAGCGCGGCCTGCACCACGTAGTCTACGAGATTATTTACAACAGCGTCGACGAGGCGATGGCCGGCTACTGCACCAGGATAGTGGTCACCATACAGGAGGACGGCGGCGTCAGAATCGAGGATAACGGGCGCGGGATACCGGTGGAAATCCACCCCGCCACGGGTGTATCTGCCCTGGAAACGGTGATGACCACTCTCCACGCCGGAGCCAAGTTCGGCGGACATACCTATCAGGTTTCCGGAGGTTTGCACGGCGTTGGTGCTTCGGTGGTGAATGCGCTCTCCTCTTCGGTTTGCTGCCACGTCAGGCGTAATGGGAAGATATTCGAACAGAAATACAGGCAGGGTATTCCCCAGGGGCCGCTGGCTGAGATAGGCGAGACCACCGAGACGGGCACCATCATCACCTTCTACGCGGATAAAGAGATTTTCGGGGATGCCAGATATGACTTCAACACGCTTAGCGAACGTGTCCGGGAAGTGGCCTACCTGAATAAGGAACTGGAAATTACCATCCGGGATGAAGCCAGAGATAAAGAGCTTACCTTCTACTTCGAAGGAGGGATTACCGGTTTTGTCCGCCATCTCAACCGGGGGCGCATCGTCCGCCATCTCCAGCCCGTTTATATCGCCAAAGCGGTTAACAGCACCATGGTCGAAGCGGCAATGCAGTATAACGACGGCTTCAGCGAATCTATTTTCAGCTTTGCCAACTGTGTCAATACCGCTGACGGCGGGACTCACCTCACCGGTTTCCGTTCGGCGCTGACCCGGGTGCTTAATGATTATGCCCACAAGAATAAATTTCTCAAAGATGACGAGCCCAATCTGAGCGGGGAAGACGTGAGAGAAGGCCTGACTGCCATTGTCAGCGTAAAAATAGCTGAACCGCAATTCGAAGGGCAGACCAAGGGCAAACTGGGAAACATCGAAGTCAAAAGCCAGGTGGAAAGCGTTGTCAGCGAGGGACTGTCCACCTACCTCGAAGAGCATCCTGATGAAGCCAAGCGGATTATTGAGAAGTGCATCACCGTGGCCCGGGCCAGGGCAGCGGCGCGTAAAGCCCGCGACCTGATTATCCGCAAAAGCAGCCTAGATGCCGGGACCCTGCCCGGAAAACTGGCGGACTGCTCCGAGAAAGAGCCGTCCCACTGCGAGCTTTATCTGGTGGAAGGCGATTCCGCCGGCGGCTCTGCCAAACAGGGACGCAGCCGGCGTTTCCAGGCAATACTGCCCCTGCGGGGCAAGATTCTGAACGTAGAAAAGGCGCCGCCGGACCGGATGCTGGCGAGTGAAGAAATCAGGATTATTATTACCGCCCTCGGTGCCGGTATCGATGATGATTTCAACCCGGACAAGCTCCGCTATCACCGGATTATACTGATGACGGACGCGGACGTAGATGGCTCGCACATCCGCACCCTCTTGCTGACCTTTTTCTTCCGCCACATGCCGCAGTTAATCTCCGGCGGCTATCTCTACATTGCCCAGCCGCCCCTCTACCGTATCAAAGCCGCCGGCAACCAGCAGTGGGTTTATTCGGAGCAGGAAAAAGAAGAAGCGTTGCGCCAGCTCAAAGGAGCCAAAAAAGCAACCCTGCAGCGCTACAAGGGCCTGGGGGAGATGACCCCGGAACAGCTATGGGAGACAACCATGAACCCGGAAACGCGTACTTTACTCGGCGTGAGCGTCGAAGACGCCGCCAAGGCGGACCACATTTTCCATGTTCTGATGGGTGGAGAGGTCCCGCCGCGCAAGGCTTTTATCCAGGCGCACGCCAGAAACGTCCGTAACCTTGATATCTAATCGGCGGCCAAAAGCCTGTAGCCGGTTGTTTTGACTCTTGTCCCTGGTTACCCGGGTAACTCCAATTCTAAGAAGAGAGGAATCAGCTGATGGAAAGCGAAAAAAACGCCGTTCCCGCCAGTCCCGAAGACCTGTGTTACACGCCGGCAATCAAGCTCAGAGAAATGATTCAGGACCGGTCCATATCTCCCGTCGAAGTCGTTACGGCGTTCCTGAACCGTATCGAGAAAATAAACCCGGTGATTAACGCCTATTGCACCCCGGTCCCGGAGATGGCGCTGCAATCGGCGCGTGAAGCCGAGGCGGCGATTATGAAAGGCGAAGCCGCCGGGCCGCTTGTCGGGATTCCGGTATCCATCAAAGACGTGACGCCGGTAGCCGGCGTCCGGACGACTTTCGGTTCCAGGCTGTATGAGAACTTTGTTCCCGCCGAAGACGACCTCCTGGTCGAGCGCTTGAAGAAAGCCGGGGCCGTCATTATGGGAAAAACCAATACCCCGGAGTTTGCCGCCGGGGCTTCCACCTTTAATAAAGTGTTCGGGATTACGCGCAATCCCTGGGACACGGATTTTACCGTGGGCGGTTCCAGCGGGGGATCCGCCGCCGCGGTGGCGGCCGGGTTGGGCCCGCTGGCCCAGGGGAATGACCTGGGCGGTTCGCTGCGGACTCCGGCCAGTTTCTGTGGAGTGGTAGGCCTGCGGCCCTCGCCGGGAAGGGTGCCCTGGTACCCCACGCAGCTGCACTGGGATGACCTGGCCGTGCAGGGGCCCATCGCCCGTACCGTGGGAGATATCGCCCTGATGATGGAGACGATATGCGGCCCTGACCGGCGCAGTCCGGTATCCGTACAGATAAATAATCCCGAGTTTGTTCCGGCGACGGTTAACCCCGATATCCGGGGCCTGAAAATTGCCTGGAGTGATAACCTTAACCTGATACCGGTGGCAAGAGAGGTGCTGGAGAAGACCAGGCGGGCGATGGACGTTTTTCGGGGTCTGGGCTGCCAGGTGGTGGAGGACTCCCCTGATTTCACCGGCGTGGAGGATGCCGCCCTGGTGCTCAGGGGGGTGCGCTTCGTGGCTCTCTACCAGGACCAGATGAATGACCCGGAGTTCAAACGCTGGGTGAACCCGCTGGTTACCGGCAACATAGAGCAGGGACTGGGTTACTCGGTGCGTGATGTCGCCCGGGCGGAGCGCCAGAGGTCAGAAATCTGGGAAAGAATCGGTAAATTTTTCCAGAAATACGACCTGCTACTCACGCCGACGATGCCGATTCCACCCTTCCCGGCAGAGATGCAGTACCCCACGGAGATAGACGGCAAACCGATGAGGCATTACATTGACTGGGTGTGGCTGACTTATGCCATCAGCGTGACCGGCTCGCCGGCGATATCCGTCCCCTCCGGCTGGACCGGCAAAGGTCTGCCGGTGGGCCTGCAGATAGTGGGGCGGTATCTGGATGAAGAGACGGTGTTGAAGGCGGCGGCCGCCTATGAAACGGCCGCGCCGTGGGCGGACCGGAGACCGGTTCTCAAGTAAGCGCCTGATTTGCCGGGGGCTATTTACTGCCCTGGATGAGTGAGAAAAACTCGGCCCGGCTGGCGGCCTGGCGGCTGAAGGTGCCCCTGATGGCGGAAGTAATCACGTTGCTTCCCGGCTTCTTGATACCGCGCATAATCATGCACATATGCTCCGCCTGAATCACCACGGCAACCCCGGCCGGATTGATACCGTTGACAATTGCCTCCGCAATCTCCGTAGTCATCCTTTCCTGGAGCTGGGGTCGCTTGGCGATAATTTCCACCACCCGGGCCAGCTTGCTGATACCGACGATGCGCCCCTCGTCGTTCGGGATATAGCCGATGTGAGCCACGCCGTAAAACGGCAGCAGGTGATGTTCGCACATTGAATAAAACGGGATATCTCTCAGCACCACCATTTCCCGGTGCCCCAGTTCAAAGCCGATTGACAGCTCTTCACTGGGGTTTTTCCCCATCCCGGCAAAAAGCTCGGCGTACATCTCGGCCACCCGCTCCGGCGTCCCCGCCAGGCTCTCCCGGCCCGGGTCCTCCCCGATAGCTTCGATGATGGCGGTGATTGCGGCTTGAATCCTGGCCTGGTCAAACATGCTGCTCCTCCTCGGTTCCGGCGCCGGACTCAAGCGCCTTCCCGGCGCCACCCCAGCGCTTCCTCAACCGCCGTGACATCTGCGGCTACTTCCAGAAACGGCGGCGCGTTCTTCAGGGCGATATCGGTATCCTTCAGGCCGGTGCCGGTGATAACACAGACCACGGTTTTGCTGGAGAAGTCCATCCCCCCCCGGGAGAGCTTTAGCAATCCGGCCAGCGAGGCTGCCGAGGCGGGTTCGCCAAAAACCCCGGCGCGGGTGGCCATCAGACTCTGCGCGGTCATGATTTCCGCGTCTGTTACCATATCAATCAGCCCGCCCGAATCATCCCGGGCGGCCACGGCCCTTTTCCAGCTGGCCGGGTTCCCGATTCGGATCGCCGAAGCTATCGTTTCCGGGGCCTCGATGGCGTGTCCGCGTACGATGGGCGCCGCGCCTTCGGCCTGAAACCCCATCATCCGGGGCCTCTTTGCCGTCTTGCCGGTTGACCGGTATTCCTGGTAGCCCTGCCAGTAAGCGGTGATGTTCCCGGCGTTACCCACCGGCATAAAATGGTAGTCCGGGGCGTCCTCCAGAGCTTCGATGATTTCAAAAGCAGCCGTTTTTTGCCCCTCTATACGGAAAGGGTTCAGGGAGTTCACCAGCGTTACCGGGTGTTTTTTCACCAGGGCGAGCACGATGTTCAAAGCCTGATCAAAGTTGCCTTTGATGGTGATTATCTGCGCTCCGTAAACTATCGCCTGCGCCAGTTTTCCCAGGGCAATCTTTCCCTCCGGCACGATAATAAGGGCGGTCAGGCCGCAGTAGGCGGCGTAAGCCGCCGCCGAGGCGCTGGTATTGCCGGTGGAAGCGCAGATTATGGCTTTACTGCCCTCCTCGATGGCCTTGGCCACGGCCACTACCATCCCCCTGTCCTTGAAGGAGCCGGTAGGATTGCACCCCTCCAGCTTGAGAAACAGCTCTCCGCAGCCCAGTTCCGCCGCCAGCCGGTCACACTTGACCAGGGGAGTGTTCCCCTCGCCGAGGGAAAAAAGGGGCGTGCTCGCCGTTACCGGGAGGAAGTCTTTGTATCTGGTTAAGACCCCTGTATGCAACATCATCCCGCCTAATCCGCTTCTACCCGGATGAAATTATTTATCTCCTTGACCACCTCGAGCCGCTCCAGTTCACGCAATGCCTGTTGCATCGCCTTTTCCCGCGCCGGATGGGTGGTAATCACCACTTCCGCAACCTGGGTTTTTTCGTCTACCCTTTTCTGGATGACCGATGATATGCTGATGAGGTTGCTGGCGAATATTTCCGAAATCCGGGCCAGCACCCCGGCCTGGTCATTGCAGTTTATCCGGAGGTAATATTCGGTTTCAATATCCGCCATGGGAACCAATTTCTTGTTCGAGGCCAGTCTGACGGCAGCCCGGTCACTGGCTCCGCAGGTGATATCCCGCGCCGAGGAGACGATATCGGCAACTACGGCGCTGCTGGTGGCGGAGGCGCCGGCGCCCTCGCCGAAGAAGAGCACCTTGCCTACCAGGTCCCCTTCCACCAGCAGGGCGTTGTAAACGCCATCCACCTTGGCCAGGAAGGACTCTTCCGGAACCAGCGCCGGATGGACCCGCACTTCAATGGCGCTGTCACTCTGCTTGGCGATGGCCAGAAGCTTGATGGCAAATCCCAGTTCTTGAGCATACTGAAAATCGCGGCGGTTAATCCGGGAAATCCCTTCGCAGTAGATATCTTCTGGCCGGATATCGGCCTGAAAAGCCAGGGAAGAAAGAATGGCCAGCTTGTAGTTGGCGTCTATTCCCTCGATGTCGTTTACCGGGTTGGCCTCGGCATAGCCCAGTTCCTGGGCGCTTTTCAGGGCGGAAGGAAAGTCAATGCCTTCCCTGGCCATACGGGTGAGGATGTAGTTCGTCGTCCCGTTTATGATAGCGTAAATACCCCGGACATCATTGGCCACCAGGTCATATTTGAAGGGAGCAATCAGTGGAATCCCCCCGCCGACGCTCCCCTCGTATCGCAGCCCCACGCCGCGTTCCCGGGCCAGGGTCTTCAGTTCCGCTCCGTGCTTGGCAATCACCTCTTTATTGGCGGTGACCACGTGCTTGCCCTCCGAGATGGCTCTCTTCAGATACTGCAGCGCCGGGTACTCCCCGCCGATGGCCTCGACGACGATGTCTATCCCCGATTCGGTGAAAAACGGTTCTTCATCCGTAGTTAGAAGTTCGGCCGGCACCTGACGCTCCGCCCCCTTTTCCGGGGTGGCCACCTTTATCTTCCGCAGTACCACCGGACAGCCGATTTGTTCGGTCAGTAAACCGGCTTTTTCCGCCAGGACCCTGGCCACCTGACCGCCGACGATTCCCAGCCCCAGTAACCCGATGCCGATACTCTGCTTCTTCATATTTTTCATATTTGAACCCTCGGCTATAGCCCCTTAATCGCCTGCTCTACCGCCCACGCTTTGTGGTTGTCTTCATCAAGGTAACTGTGGTCTATCTCATTGTCGGGGTCCTCCCAGAGCGAAACAAACCACTCGTCGAAAGCTTTCGCCTTCAGTACATCCCGGTCGGCTTCCGCAATCGGTCGGTTTTCCTCTCTGCCGGCCGTCTTCACCAGCCAGTAGCCTCCCCGGGTGGTGGTTTCTTCATCTCTGATTGGCTCACTCAACGCTTGCAGGGGGACTTCAGGGTCAAAGATAAACGCGTCCAGGGCCGCCGTCTTCATACCCGGCGCCAGCAGATATTCTCCCTTGTTCTCCTCAGCCCCTTTCAACTGGGAGAGGTCTGCCGCCACCGCGGCAAAATCTTCCCCTCCCTTCAGCCTGTCCACGGCCGTTAGTGCTTCTTCTTCGCTGCCGAGCAGCATCAGCAGTACGTGAGCTTCTTCCTCTTCCTCGTTCCGGTCCAGGACCCTGGCCAGCCAGTAACCAAGATTCTTTTCCACCTCCTCATCCTGAATCGGGTGGCTCAAGGTGTTCACCGGAGCTTCAAAGGCGTAATCGACAACCGGTTCCGGTAAGAATTCACCGGAGATGCTTCTGGTGTGCCACCCGTAGTCCCCGCCGTTCAGCCTGGACAGGTAGCCCACCGATAGTTCTCTGGCCAGCTCCGTAAAGTTACCGCTGTTCCCCAGCCCGGCCCTGATTTCCTCCGCCTGCGTCTCGCTTTCCAGCAGCATCGCCATAATATGGACCTGTTCGGCATTGACCGGTACCTGTTCATCAAAATGAGTATCGAGCAACTCAGTCATCAGTAGCTGTCCTCTGACAAAGTCTTTACTGGCGGCGTTATCAGGCAGTTCGCGCTCTTCAAGCTCTTCTTTTATTTCCTCGTCACTGATGGTAATCCCCAGGTCCATCGCGCCCTGCCGGAGAATTTCATTCTGTTCGATGTTGGTTACCGTGATATCGGCGACGGACTGGACGTAGTCGGGTGATTGCCCCCGGCCCTGCAGTTTCAGCATGTCCACATAGTACTGCATATTGAACTCGGTGCCGTTAACCTTGATGGCCGTTTCCTGCCGCGGCTGATAATCACCGACAAACCAGCCTGCAATCAGGAGCAGGATAACGGAAGCGATGACAAAGAGCCCGGCGTTCCGGATAATACGCTGCCTTTTTTCCTGTTGTTGATAGTGAGAAATCTGGCGCCTGGTGGGAATGTGCCGGGGTTTCTCCACTTTCTTTTTTGCCAAGTCTCCGCCCCTTCCCTTGAAGAATCGGCATGATGCCTTTATATTTATAACCTAAAAGAGCCATATTTTCAAATTAGCCCGTAATATAAAGTAGCCGGTTCGCGGCCGGAAATGCTGCCGTTTTCTCTGGAAGAAAGCGTGACCGGTAATCTGCAGACCGCTTGTTGTCCTTGCCGAATATTATCAAGACTGGTTTCTTACGGGGCCGCGGCGCGTTTCAGATTGACAATTGGCGGTTTACGAACTACACTTGAAATAAAAACTGTCTTATGTGTAGTATCGGGAAAAGCGTAATTTATGTAAATCATAGGGGTAAGTATCACCCGGGATAACAGGAGAGTGAATCCTGATGTTCAGATTGTTTAACCGCCGCTCCTCTGCCCCGGACTCAAATTCCAGGAAAAAACAACTGTGGGGGAAGGAATTTGATATCGTAGAAGGCGGTCTGGATGAAAAGCAAGTAGTTGACTTTGTGAACGGCCTGCTGGCGCAGCGGGAAGAGCCTGTGCCCGGTTCGGTACGCTCCATACTTAAATCGGCGATTGAGGACGCGGAAAGAATAACCGGCATCATCAAGCAAAAAGCGCGGGCGGAGGCCAGAGAAGAGGCGGAGAAGATTATCGTCCGGGCCCGGCGGGAAGCCGGGGAGGCTGCCGTTGAGCCGGAAGAAGCAACCGGAGAAGAATCGCCGGCCGCCTCTGCCGGTGACGGAGCCGTCTTGGAAGAGACGATGAAAGAGCTCACCGAGCTTTCGGAAGAAGTTACCAGAGAGAAACCCGGCCCCGCGGTGCAGTCCCGTGATGAGGGGTCTGGAGAAACGGTGCCGTACGAAGGAACGGTAGACACCTCACTGCTGTCGGAGGAAGGTGACGGTGCTGGTCCCGGCATAGAAAAAGCGGAAACCGTTCCTTCTGAGCCGGTACCCTCCGCAGAAAAGAGCGAAGCGAGACCGGAAACGGCTTCCCCGCGAAAAGCCGGCCCTTCGCTCTATACCGGTGAGGTGGAGATTACCGTAGACAGGCCGGTAGACCCCAGCATGGTGGCAAAGTTATATAACTACCTGCAGACCACGCCGGAGATTAAATTTGTCCGCACCAGTGGTTCCTGGGACCGCGGCACCACTATCGTGGTTAGCCTGGATAAACCCATCTCCCTGGTTGACGTGCTTTCTTCCAGGGTACCCGAGGCGGAAGTAGTTCCGGAGAGCCTGGAAAGAGACGGCTTTATCCGGGGTAAAAAAGGAGTGAGAGGCATCCGGCTTTCTTTAAAAAAGGGGTAGAAAAGCCAGCCCCGGACCCTGCCGTAAGCGGGTAAATGTAAGTGTAGAGGATGTCCGGGAGAGGTAAGAATGACGACGAGAGAAGTGAAAACGCAGAATGACTTGGGTAAAATACTCTTTGATGCGCAGATTATCACCGAGGAACAGTTAAAGCGCGTTCAGGAACTGCAGAATAAGAGCGGAGACAGGTTTGACCGCATCTTGCTGCAACAGCGTTTGGTTACGCCGCAGCAGCTTGCCTTCTTCACCGGGCTTCAACTCGGTATTCCATTTATTAACCTGAAAAAAGAAGGAGTCAAGGCGGAGGCGGTAAAACTGGTCCCGGAGGCTACGGCCCGAAGGTACGGTGCCATCCCGATTGATGTCGTCAACGGTTCAGTGATAATGGCGATGGAAGACCCCAAGGACATTGAAGCCATTGAGGATCTGACCGCGGTTACCATGAAGCGGATAGAGCCGGTGATATGCACCTCACAGGATATCCAGGAGACCATTGACCTTAACTACCGGATAGGCGGAGAGATTGAGGAACAGCTCAGCCAGATCCCGACTCGCTATCGCACCGGCGTCAGCACCAGGGAAGCGCGGGTTTCCGCGGAGACGATTGCACAGGCTCCGGTGGTGCGTGCCATTGACCTGCTCATCAAGCAGGCGGTAAGAGACCGCGCCTCCGATATTCATATTGAGCCGCAGGAAGACAGGCTCCGTGTCCGCTACCGCATCGATGGTATCCTGAGTGAAGTAATGGCACTGCCCATGAGCGTTCATTCTCCGCTGCTGTCCCGGGTAAAAATAATGGCGGGTCTGAACATTGCGGAGCGCCGCCGCCCGCAGGACGGTCAGATTACCTTTGATATGGGAGACAGGGAAGTGGATATCCGGGTGGCCACCGCCAATACCGTCTACGGGGAAATGGCCGTGATGCGGGTACTGGATAAATCCTTTGCCTTTCTGCCTCTGCCTGAAATCGGGTTTTTGCCTGACATTCTGGAGAGATATAACCGGATGGTAAAAACCCCGTTTGGCATGATATTGATTAGCGGTCCTACCGGTTCCGGAAAGACCACCACCCAGTATGCCACGGTGAACCAGCTTGACAGTGTGGGGCGGAAGATTATCACCATTGAAGACCCGGTGGAGTACCATTTCACCAATATTAACCAGATGCAGGTAAACCCGAACGCGGGTGTCTCTTTCGCTGCCGGACTGAGAGCCTGTATGCGGCTTGACCCGGATGTAATCCTGGTGGGAGAGATACGTGATGCGGAGACTGCCCAGATAGGCACGCAGGCGGCGCTGACCGGGCACCTGGTGCTGTCTTCCGTTCACGCCAATGATACGGTGAGTACCGTCGTCCGGATGATAGACCTGGGACTGGAACCATTCCTCATCGCTTCGGCACTGGTCGGCGTTGTCGCCCAGCGGATGGTGCGCCGTATCTGCCCCTATTGTTCTCAGGAAACGGAAGTGGCGCCCGATGAGCGTGAAGCCTACGAAAAAGAGTTAAACGAGACAAAATCAGAATTTACCGTTGGCGCCGGGTGCAATTTTTGTGCCGGTACCGGTTACCTGGGGCGGACCGGTATTTTTGAGGTGCTGCCGGTGAGTGAAACAATCAGAAGGATGATTGTGAGAGGCACCGGTTCCGACGAGATGCGTGCCCAGGCCGTTTCCGAGGGGATGATGTCCCTGTGGCATGACGGCATGCTGAAGGTGAAAGCCGGGGTCACTACCCCCAAAGAAGTCTTGAGGAACGTTTTCTCCATCTCCTGAGGAAGAGGTAATGGCGACTGCGACGGATATTTCCGACCGGAAAAAGAAGCTCCCTACCTACCGTTATACCGCTTCAACCGCGCACGGTAAAACGGTGCAGGGCACGGTGAAGGCGGAGAGTGAAATTGCCGCGGAGCGTATCATCGTCGGCAGGGGGCTTAATCCAGTCAATGTACAAATTGCCCCTTCCATGTTCAGCCTGGAGGAAGCCTTACCCTCTTTATTTAAAGTGAAACCCCGGGACGTTATCGTCTTTTCCCGGCAGCTGGCGACATTGCTCCGGTCAGGGATATCACTGTTGCCGGCGCTGGACATCCTCCATACCCAGGCCACGAGCAGCCGGGCTTTCCGGAGTATCCAGGGTGCTATCGTCAATGACATTCGTTCCGGCGTTTCGTTTTCCGTGGCCATATCCAAACATCCCAAGGCTTTTAGCGATATATACTACCGGACAATTGCCGTGGGAGAGGAATCAGGCAATCTGGAAACCGTTTTACTGCAGATGGCGGACTATCTGGAGAAGCAGTCTGTTCTGACCCAGAAAATACGCAAAGCGCTTACCTATCCGGCGATGATAATGGGGGTTGGCATAGTTGTGGTTGTACTTTTAATGACGGTGGTTATGCCGCAGCTTCTGGACATGTTTACGTCTCTGGGGGCAGACCTGCCTTTACCCACCCGGATACTCATCGCCGTGTCCAGTTTCGCCAGCAACAACACGCTTTACTTGTTAATCGGCGCCGTGGTACTGGTGGCACTGGTTTTGTGGATGATAAAGCAACCCACCGGACGGAGACTCCTGGATAAAATACGCCTCTCGGCGCCGATAGTGGGACCACCGGCCCTTATGTCAGAATTAGCCCGTTTTGCCCGGGCGATATCGGTCCTGGTCGGGACCGGCCTCAAGCTGCAGGAGATAATGGAAATTCTGCCGCAGACCACTACCAATCAAGTGTTCCGTAATACCCTGGACACCGTCAACGAGCGACTGCTGCTGGGTGAAGGACTGGCCGCCCCGATGGCCCAGCAGAGCCTGTTTCCCCCGCTGCTGGTGCAGATGGTAGCTGTCGGGGAGGAGAGTAACACTCTTGATTTCACCATGGGAGTCGTAGCCGATTTCTACGAGGCTACCGCCGAAGAAAAGGTAACCTCTATGGTGGGGCTAATCGGTCCGGCGAGCACTATTGGCATTGCGTTGCTGGTCGGATTCATTGCCATCTCAGTAATCATGCCCATGTATACTCTTACCGGCACTTTTTAAATGGGGAAAATAGCTTCTTTGAGACCAGCCCTTGGTTGATGGACGAACGGACGATGGCCTGATATGACAATCCTGCGGAAAATCGGCGGGTTTTGGAAACAGGACGGTTTCACTCTTTTCGAAGTTCTAGTTGCCGTGGCAAGTCCGGGGGTTATCGGTGCCGGTTTTATTACCGCGCTTGACACGAATAAAAAAGGGAACCGCGTCACTGATGAGCAGGTGACGGCACTGAACTTGGCGACTAACTACGTTGAGATTATAGAGCAGCAAACTTATACTGATAATTATACCAGCGCTCTGGAAGGCAGAACCCTCCCCGCCGGTATGACGTTGACCTCGAATACGAGTTTACTGATGATGGTGAAACGTGGACGGACAACGCCGCCGGTAAAACTTTACAAAAAATAACGGTTGCCGTTTCCAGAGAAGACAGGCGGGCCTGCAGAGAAAACGAAAGGAGGGGGTGGCATGAAGCAAGATGAAATACCGGAAGGAGTGATGGCAGACATAGAGGCAAAATCTGCCAAGAATGCGGCGGAAAAAGCCAGGGTAGCCCGGTGGGACCTGAATGTGGCGGTATTTTTATTTGCGGTTCTGATTATCGTCATCATTTTACTTTTCCAGGGCATCGGCATTGAAGTTGTGTCGCCGGTGGCCGTATTCGGGTTGTCAATGGTCTGGCTGGTGGGGTGGAAGAGAGGTAGAGAGCTATACCGTGATTTCTACCGGGAAGAAGTGGCCGCTCGGGTGACGGAATACGAAAAGCAAAAAAAACTGGAGAGAGCCGAGGCGGGGGGGCAGACGATAGAGGAAACCATCGAGGAGAAGGTACAGAAAGCGTTGCGGGAAAGGTGGCGCTAAGAAAGAAAACCGGCTGCCCTTTTCTGAATTACGTTTTGAAGAAACCGGAGACGGGAAAGACGCAAGTTTATGGATGATTTACTGATCAGAATACGCCGGATGGGCTTTCTGCTCATTATAGGTATCTGTCTGGTGGCCTATATCGCTCTGGGCATTTTCTACTGGCAACAAAACTCAAAGCAGGCGGAACTGCTGGAGCAGATTAAAAAAACAAGCGCGGTGGTCTCCAAGCCTTTGCCCAGTGACGCCCAGCTGATGGCGGAGTTCAACCAGGTAAACCATTCGCTCGCCCCGGTTTCAGTGCCGGACGCCCTGGCGTTAATCGTTGACATTGCCCGGGAAAACGGAATCGATGTATCCCCGGAGGCGGACAAGTTTAATATACCCGCCCCGGGCGAAATGCAAAACCGGCAGATCGGGGAGAATACCTACCAGGTTTTACCGATAAACAGCATACGGGTAATGGGTGACCCGGATGCGGTAATGTCTTTTTTGTCTGACCTGGACGGGGGCGGGACTCTGGAGACAATGATTCTGAGAAAAGTGAATATCTCTCAAGCGGAGCGCGTGATCAAGGCCGAAGAGAAGAAACAGCGGGAAGAGTTCCGCCTGGTTTCGCTGGCGGTGCTGGAGATGATGGCGGACAACGGGCTGACGGAAATCCCGGCGCCGCTGGACTATGAGGGAGGTCTGGCTACCAATGATATGGGGTCCGGAGCGGAGATAGGATTTCCGGACAGCAGCACGCCGGCAGCGGATAAAGGCTACACCGGAGACGGGTCACCGCGGCCGGGTTACGTGCTTTATGAGCATGACCGGGTAACCGCGGATGATACCATGCAGTTTGAAACCGTAAGCTATGTGCCGGAGCCGGTCACAGCATACTATTACACGGTAGAGGCAGACGGCACGGTGCGCCAGTTTGACGGGCCGGATGTGGCCACGGCCACCGAATATCCGGATAATGAGCGGGAAGCGCGGAGAACGGAGTTGTACCTGGTTTCGGTGGGGGTCTCCGAGATGATGGCAGACAACGGGCTGACGGAGATTCCGGCGCCGCTGCCTTACGTTGGAGGCCTGGCCACCAATGATATGGGATCCGGACCGGAGACGGGATTCCCGGATGACAGCACGCCGGCAGCGGATAAAGGCTACACCGGAGACGGGTCACCGCGGCCGGGCTACGTGCTTTATGAGCATGACCGGGTAATCCCGGATGATACCGCCGAGTATGAAACTGTAAGCTATATCCCGCTTCCGGTCACAAAGTACTATTACACGGTGGAGGCAGACGGCACGGTGCGCCAGTTTGACGGGCCGGATGTGACCGAAGCAATTGAATATCCGGATATCGAGTACCTGGCCACTTTGAACGTTGAAATATATTCCAAGAAACAGGAAAGCGAATAATCTATGAGCGGCGTCAGGAGGAAGGGGCAGAGCTTTGTCCAGTAGGGATACGCGTCAGAACTCAGGAGTGCTATCTCTTGACCTGGGGACGGCTTTCAGGCTGCTGATAAAGGGCCTGAAGAGAACGTTCGGGAAACGTTTATCGGGGAGTATTGTCACTCTGGATATTGATGATGCCGGTGTCAAGCTCCTGGAAATCAAGGGGGGTGTCATCAGGAAGTGGGCACAGGTGGCCATTCCCGGGGATACCACGGGGACGTTTGCGGAGAGAGAAGAGGCGGAGGTTCTGAGCCGGGAGAAACTGCGCGACGCGGTAAAACAGGTCATGGCCGCGAGCGGCACCAAGCTGGGACGGGTAAGGGCCAGCGTCAGCGGGCTTTTTTCCATCAGCCGTATTTTGCCGCTGCCCATTGTCCCGCCGGAAGTTAGCGCCCGGGAGTTTGTCCAGGGGATGGTGGAGGACGCTTTGCCTCTGTCAGTGAACAGGATGTATGTTTCCTGGGAAATTCTGGAAAGGCTGGTGAGCGAAGATAGCGATAAGGTTTTCGCCATCGGCGTGCCACGGTCTTTGCTGGAAAACGAGATAAGAGGACTGCGTGCCGCGGGCGCCAACCCCCGCGTACTGGAGCTCAGGTCGGCCGCTTTAGCCCGGATGGTGCGCCGGAAACAGGCGATTATCGTAAATATGGAGCCCTCCAGCGTGGATATCATCATCGTGGTTAACGGGGTGCCCGAGATAATGCACAACGTACCCTGGGCAGAGGGAGCGATTTCCCTGGAGGAGAAGGTGGAGCAGGTGGCGGTAAACACGAGGCTGGCGGTGGACTTTCGTAATTCGCGCAGTGGCGGGCTACCGGTTGACGAAAACACGCCTCTCTTCTTCACGGGGCAGATATCCGGGGACATGGAGCTGATAAAGAGACTGGGCGACCGGCTGGACTACCCGGTTGAGTCTGTTAGCCCCTGGTTTCAATGTCCTCCGGAACTACCTGTCTCCCAGTACGCGGTTAACATCGGGCTTGCGTTGAGAGGGATGGAACTGCCGGATGATAGCGAAGAAGAGGGATACCACCAGAGCCTGGATATCAACCTGCTGCCCGTCAGCTACAATCCCTGGCGGCCGACGGCCAGACAGGCCTTCTCTTTGCTGACAGTGCTGGCGGCGGTGGCTTTACTGTTTCCGTTTTTCAGCCTGACCACGGAAGCGATGAGCGAGACGGCCAGGCTGGAAGTGAAGAACGAGGCGCTTAACGGGCAGCTGGAGATAAAGAAGGCGGAAATCAAGAGACGCGAGCCGGTCCAGGCGGCGGTCAGCGAGTATAAAGATATCACCCGCCGCGAGGGGAGCTTTGTTGCCGATATCGAGGCGATATGGGATAAGGCGGAGGCGCTGGATGTGGAGGTGAGGGGTATCTCTCACGACGGGCAGAAAATCACCTTTTTCTGCCAGGCGCCGGATTTCCGGGTTTTCCGGGAGTACCTGACGGCGCTGGAGGAGAGCGGGCGGTTCAAGAGCCCCATTCCACCTCCGGAGAGGTTCCCTTACGTGAAGGAGGGCGATATCGAGCTGGAGGTGGCGGCCGACGGGTAGGGGCGGCTCAGGCCGTTTCCCGGGGGGTGACCGCCGGCACTCGTTTTCTTATTTATGTAAACCGATGTTTTTCACAGGAAGGGATGGGGCGGGGCGGATGATTTGCTGACGCCGGTTATGACGGCGGGGGAAACGGCGTAAAAAGTTTTTTCTTTGCCTCCGGCGGTTCTGTGCTTGCCTCACCCCCGGTCCCTCTCCCCTCGCTCAAACATACCGAGGATAGCGCATTCTCACTAGCACCTGTTTGAGAGGGGATAAAGGGGGGCGAGGTACGCACCGTTTGTCATTGCGAGCGAAGCAGTCTCTGCCGGAGCGGGATTGCCGCAGGGTCTGCCGACCCTGCGCGATGACACGTGACCGGAACCGGAGAAAGCCAAAAAGAGAGGGAGTCCGGATTTTCCGGACTCCCTGCTGTTTCTGCGGGCTGATGATACAGCCGCCAGTTCCGATTACTAGTAGCCGGTGCTTTGCTGGGTGACGGTACCGGCGGAGTCCACGATGTAGGTGCCCTTGGTGGTCTCGGTGGCCACGTAGTTTACGGTCACGTTGTCAGCGCCGTCGGCGGCCAGGTCGTGCTGGTAGAGGATGTAGCCGTCCTTATCGGAGCCGGTGGTGTAGGTATCGCCGTTGGGGTCAGTCTCCTTTTCGCCTGCTACGCCGGCCTGTGATGTAGCGTCCGGGAAGGCGCTCATATTGCTGGTGGCGGCGGTTACGGGGTTGGGCAGGGTATCGATGCCGTTATCGGTCATCATAGCGATGACGGCGGACTGGACGTTGGAGAACTCGGTCTCGGCGGCTTCGGTCTCGCCGCGGCCGATGAAGCGGCCGACGTTAGGGATGACGACGGCGGCGAGGACGCCGAGGATGGCGACGACGATGAGCAGCTCGATAAGGGTGAACCCTTTTTCGCCTCTGACGGGTGTTTTCATTTTCACCTCCTTAACTTGCTTTTAGCTGATTGCGTCAGGATTATTCGTAGCCGGTGCTTTGCTGGGTGACGGTGCCCGAAGAATCGACGATGTAGGTGCCCTTGGTGGTCTCGGTGGCCACGTAGTTGGACGTCACGTTGTCGGCGCCGTCGGCGGTCAGGTCGTGCTGGTAGAGGATGTAGCCGTCCTTATCGGAGCCGGTGGTGTAGGTATCGCCGTTGGGGTCAGTCTCCTTTTCGCCTGCTACGCCGGCCTGTGATGTAGCGTCCGGGAAGGCGCTCATATTGCTGGTGGCGGCGGTTACGGGGTTGGGCAGGGTATCGATGCCGTTATCGGTCATCATAGCGATGACGGCGGACTGGACGTTGGAGAACTCGGTCTCGGCGGCTTCGGTCTCGCCGCGGCCGATGAAGCGGCCGACGTTAGGGATGACGACGGCGGCGAGGACGCCGAGGATGGCGACGACGATGAGCAGCTCGATAAGGGTAAACCCTTTTTCACCTCTGACTGGTACTTTCACTTTTCACCTCCTTCCCCTGGGTTAAATCAGGGTATTTCTGGCCGCGGTCCGGGTTTCAGGCCCGAACACAATTTCAATCATAGAATACCGCCGGCGCAGGCACAATCCTACGAACGGGTGATTTGCGGGTGAAGAAAGTACCATTACCATCGGTATAAGAAAAGAGACAAAAGTCCTGTAACCCGCTCTTCAAAGCCGGATATAATGGGTGCAGTTAGAAACTAAAGGAGGAACGGCCAAGAATGGGTTGAGGACCGGATTGGGGTTTCGTGAGAGAACTCCAGGAGCAGCTGGCCAGGGAAAGAGAGGAGAGGGAGCGGGCGAGGGAGGCAGGGGAGCATCCCGGGCAGAGCACCGACTAAAAAAGCAGGGTGCGAGCAAGGAGCGCCATCTTCCGAAAGGAAGATGGCGCTTTTCTCCGTGATTTGAGCATGAATCACCCCAGATTTCCTTAATCCCCCTCTCCCTAAAGGGGCTTTGCTCTAAAAGAGTTGCGTTAATGCCACCCTGAGCGTAGCGAAGGGGCCGGACGGGGGGCTCCCCTGGCTCCGCCCAGAGATTCTTCGTCACTTCGTTCCTCAGAATGACAGGGGGAGAGAGTTCCTCAGAATGACAGAGGGGGCGGAGATAGAAAGAGTCGTCCAGCGGCCCCTTCTTTTTCTCCCCTCTTTTGAAATCCCCCTCAGTCCCCCTTTTTCAAAGGGGGGAAACCGGAAATTCAGAACTCCTGACATCATGGCAATAATTCATGCATCCCAAGCCGTCTGAT
>CAZTMR010000023.1:0-20953 GCA_964615345.1 uncultured Dehalococcoidaceae bacterium
TGAAGAGACGTAAAATAAACCGCTTCGGTACAAATTTTGGTAAAGATGGGGTAAGCATAGAACAACCAGGTGCAAGTAAAGCCTTTTCAGAAGCATTTAGCCGCCCGGCTAAAAGGGCTAAAATCGGGCGGCTCAGGGTTAGCTCGTTGCCGCTTCTCTGTCCCTGGTAAGCACGGCCCGCAAGAGGACGTTGGCTCCGGCGGCAACCTGTTCGGGTTCGGTTTTCTCCGCCTCGTTGTGGCTGATGCCGCCAGCGCAGGGGATAAAAATCATCGCCGTGGGTGCCACCCGGGCGATATAAACAGCGTCATGACCGGCTCCGGAGGTGATGTCCATACTGGAGTAACCCAGAGCCTCCACGGCTTCCCGCACATTCCGAATGCAACCGGCGTCAAATTTCACCGAGGGCGTCGACCAGTTATTGTCAATTTGCACCGTGACGTTCGATTCGAGCGCCGTCTTCTTCATAGTAATCTCAAATTCCCGGCCCATCTGTCGCAGCACGGAGTCTTCCGGGTGGCGCAGGTCAACAGTGAAGAATACGGAGCCGGGAATAACGTTGCGCGAGTTAGGGCTGACCTCGGCCAGTCCGACGGTCGAGACGGCGAGTGGCGCGTGGTCCCGGGCCAGCCGGTGAACCGCTTCTATCATCCGGGCGGCGGCAAGGAGAGCGTCTTTCCGGAGGTGCATCGGCGTGGTGCCAGCATGGCTTTCACGGCCGGTAACGGTTACCTCATACCAGCTCTGTCCCTGCATACCCTGCACCACGCCGATGGTCCGGTTTTCATTTTCCAGCACCGGTCCCTGCTCGATATGCATCTCGAAATAGGCGGCAAGCGGGTGGTCGCCACATTTTGCCCGGCCCAGATAGCCAATGCGGGACAATTCCTTGCCGAACTCTTTTCCTTCCCGATCCCGGACGTTATAAACCCAATCCCGCCGGTACACCCCGGCAAAGACCCCGGAGGCCATCATCGGTGGCGTGAAACGGGAGCCCTCCTCATTGGTCCAATCGATTACTTCCAGCGGGGCGTGGGTCTCGTAGCCGGCTTCGTTCAGGGTGCGCAGCACTTCCAGGCCGGAGAGCACCCCGAGAACGCCATCGAACCTGCCGCCGCCTGGCTGCGTATCAAGGTGACTGCCGATGGCGACAGGAGGCAGAGAACCATCTTTTCCGGGACGGCGGGCGAAAATACTGCCCATCTCATCGACGGTTACCCGGCAACCGATTGACCGGCAAGCCGCCGCGAACCAGTCCCGCACCTCACGGTCAGCATCGGTCAGAGTAAGGCGGCGGAGTCCACCTTTTTCCGCAGCGCCGAACCTGGCCGCCTCCATAATGGTATTCCACAGCCGGTCAGCGTTAATCCGCAGGTCATTGAGGTGGCCCATTTTTCCCTCCGGTTTTTAAGTAATATTTTACCAGTAAAGTCCCGGTATATCACCCTGTTTTTTCCAGCACTTCCTCCAGTTTTGCCTGCCATTTACCACGGAGCCGGCCGGGGGTTATGATAAGCCTATGGACCCCGACGGTGATGCCGTTTTTCGGTATCGACGCAAGCTTCGTCTTATCGAAAGGCAGACCCTGGACGCGGCGGATCACTATCTGGCCCTGCTCGGCGGAGATGGACTCGATGCCCGACCCGGCGGCGAGCAGCTTTATCTTCACCGTATAGAGGAGATTCTTCACTTCCTCAGGCAGAGGGCCAAACCGGTCCCGGAACTCCTGCGCCGTGGTTTCTACCTGCGTCTCCGCCTCCAGTTTTATCAGCCTCTGATACATCGCCAGCCGGGTCTCTATATCAGGAATGTACTCCTCCGGGATGCGAGCATCAAGGGGTAGATTAACGGTGGAGGACGGCAGTGACCGGCCAGCCGGCTTTTCTTCCTGTCCGGACAGCCGGGCTTTTTGCGTCTCAACCGCTTCGGCCAGCAACCGGCAGTAAAGGTTAAAGCCGATGGCGGTAATATAGCCGCTCTGCCTGGCGCCCAGCAGAGTGCCGGCGCCCCTGATTTCCAGGTCTTTCATAGCAATGTTGAAACCGGCGCCCAGCTCGGTGGACTGGTAGATTGTCCGGAGGCGCTTTTGGGCGGTGAGAGTGAGATGTTTCCCTTTTTCATAAAGAAAATAGGCATAAGCCATATTCGCGCCACGCCCCACCCGGCCCCGCAACTGATAGAGCTGGGTCAGCCCGAACCTGTCTGCCTGGTTGATGATAGCCGTGTTAACGTTGGGCATATCCAGCCCTGATTCGATAATGGTGGTGCAGACCAGAACATCGCTCTCGCCCCGGCTGAAACCATTCATTATCGCTTCCAGATCGTCTTCCGACATTCGGCCGTGGCCGACGGCGATCTTAGCCTCCGGCACCAGGTCCCTGAGCTTATCGGCGACCAGGCCGATACTCTGCACCCGGTTGTGGACAAAGTATACCTGCCCGTTGCGCTCCAGCTCACGGAGGATGGCCTCTCTCACCAGCAGGTCATTATACGCGGCGACGTAGGTCTTGATGGGGAGACGCGCCTCGGGAGGTGTCTCCATGGTACTCATATCCCGTATGCCTACCAGAGACATATGGAGGGTGCGGGGTATGGGGGTAGCACTCAGAGTGAGCACGTCCACTTCCCGGCGCATTTTTTTCAGGTATTCTTTGTGCGCCACGCCGAAACGTTGCTCTTCATCGATTATCAGCAACCCCAGGTCTTTGAAAGCCACGTCTTTTTGCAATAGCCGGTGGGTACCGATACAGATATCCACCTTCCCTTCCTTCAGGTCTTTGATAATAGTCCACTGCTCTGCCGGTGACCGGAAGCGGCTGAGCACCTCAATGTTTACCGGAAAGGCCTCCATCCGCTGGCGGAAAGTAGCCTGGTGCTGCTGCGCCAGTACCGTGGTGGGCACCAGCAGCGCCACCTGCTTGCCCTCCATCACCGCCTTGAAAGCGGCTCGAACGGCAACCTCGGTCTTGCCGTAGCCGACATCACCGCAGACCAGGCGGTCCATCGGACGGACTTTTTCCATATCTTCTTTGACTTCCCGCTGCGCCTCCAGCTGGTCCGGAGTTTCCACGTAAGGAAAAGACGCCTCCAGTTCCTGCTGCCAGAGGGAATCAGGAGAAAAAGCCACACCGGACACAACTTCACGCGAAGCGTAGAGGAAAAGCAATTCCTGTGCCAGTTCTTCAGCAGCCTCTTTTGCCCGCTGCCTGGTGCGCGCCCATTCCTGAGTACCCAGCCGGTTCAGCACCGGGGTGCGGTCACCGGCGCCGATGTAACGGCTGACCCGGTCTATCTGGTCAATGGGGACATAAAGCTTATCGCCGGCGGCGTAACGCAGCACCAGGTACTCTTTTTCATTCCCGTTAGCGCGCAGTGTGGTCAGGCCACTGAAATAGGCTATGCCGTGTTCAACGTGCACCACGTAATCACCGGGGGATACGTCAACGAATAGTTTCTGGTGACGCACCGGGTGTTTCTTTACCTCCCGGCGCTGTTTTACGAAACCGAAGATTTCAGCGTCGGTGAACAGACAGGTATCATCACCCATTTTCCAGCCCTCGGACAGGGAGCCCTGCGCCAGAGTCAGGGAACCGGGTGGCGGAACCTGAGCGATTCCCGTAAGCGGGGAGGCGATTATGTCTGCCTCTCCGAGCAGTTCCGATAGCCGAGTCGCCTGGTGGCTCACCAGGATAACCCGGCGCTTTTGTTCCAGGAGCTGCTTTACTCCGGTAATAAAAGCCGGCAATTGTCCGGCATAACCGGGGAGGGGACTGAAGTCCATACGGGGAGTATCCTCGCCAGCGCTCCAGGAAATGAACCGCAAGCAAGGCCTTTCTCTGAGAAACGGTTCCAGCTCTTCCCATACGGCATACGGGCGGGGAAAACCGGGGGGCAGTTCCTTACGGGAAAGCCTGGTGGCACGCATCTGCTCAGCTTCTTGGTGCAACTCGTGAAAAGTATGCTCGATATCGGCCGGCTCATCAAGAAGCACCAGAGTATCAGCCGGCAGATAGTCCAGCAGACTGGCCCGGTTAAATAACGAGGCATAGAACTGCCGGTCAGGCACCGATTGTTTTTCCAGCAACAGAGTTATTGCCTGCTGAAACTGTTCCCGCGTTTCATGGTTACAGCCGGACAGGTGCAGTGACTGGAAGGCACTTTCGATTTCTTCCTTCGAGCGCTGGCGCGAAGAGACCAGTTCCGTGGCCGGACCTACGAAAACGGAGGGCGCCGAGTTTACCGAGCGCTGTGTGACAGGGTCAAACCACCGGATATTGTCTATGGTATTACCAAAAAACTCGAGGCGGGCGGGCAACTCACTGGTGGGGGGATAAACATCGATAATGCCGCCGCGGTGACTCATGGTACCGGGCACTTCAACGACGTTTTCCGCAGTATAGCCGAGAGCTTCCCAGCGCTCCAGCAGGCGAAGCGGCTCAATCTCCGTCCCGGGCCGCAGCCGATGGCAACCGGAGGCAAAATCACGATAAGAGGGGACTTTGCTCATCAGCGCCGGCGCCGAAACGAGAACCAAAGGGGGCTTTACCGCCCTTTCCCGGGCGCAGCCTGACAGAGCCGACAGCACCCGAATGCGCTCCATTTCTCCGGTAACATCCGGGGCTACCCGTTCGTAAGGAAAGGTATCCGGCTCGGGGAATAAATCCGGGGGAGAGCCGGACCAGACGGATATCTGCTCGTAAAGCCTGCGGGCGTTTTGCGGCCGGGCAGTGACCACCAGCACCGGTCTCCGCCAGTCCCGGTACAGGGCGGAGATCAGGTAAGGTCTGGCAGCATCAAGTACCACCACTTCTCCGTCCGTCTGCCCCCGAAAAAGCATTTCTTTCCACCGGCGGTAGGCGGGCATATCTTCTGCCAGGACAAGCAATCGGCTCAGGTCCAGCGGCACGTTTCTTCTCCAAACACCTTACGGGCTCGCCGAGCACGGCCAGCCCTCTAAATAGATTCTATCATCGGCCCGGGATTAGCTCAAATATACTTCGGGACGTCAAACCACGCCGGCGGACAGAGGGTCTGCTTGTCCATCCTGACCATCACTTGCTATAATGGGACAAATCAAAGCGGGGCCGTCAGCTATGTCAGCAGATAGAAAAGGCAAAACAGGCATGGTTGTGCCGCAGTTCCGCCGGGTGGTGGTAAAGCTGGGTACCAGCCTGCTCACCGGCGGTAGCGAGCACCTGGATCTGAAGACGATATCAGGCCTGGTTACCCAGGTAGCCGGGCTGCATAAACAGGGGGTGGAGGTAATTATCGTCTCTTCCGGGGCAATAGCCTCCGGGCGGCACAAACTGGGGCTGGCGCGAAAAATCAGGGACATTCCGCTCAAGCAGGTACTGGCGTCGGTGGGACAAAACCACCTGATGAACGTTTATGACCAGTTATTCGGGGAGTTCAATATCACGGTCGCCCAGGCGCTACTGACCAAGGCAGACCTTTCTGACCGGGCCGGTTACCTTAATGCCCGTAACACCCTGCTTGCCCTGATGGAGCTGGGGGTAATCTGCATCGTCAATGAGAACGACGTAGTAGCCATCGACGAAATCGACGGGGCGAAATTCGGCGATAACGACAACCTTTCCGCGATGGTGGCCAATCTGATTGACGCCGACCTGCTGGTGCTGCTCACCGATACGGCCGGACTGCACACCGCTGACCCGAACCTGGACCCTAATGCCCGGCTTATTCCACGGGTGGACCGGATAGACGCCGAAACCGAACGAGTGGTAACCGGCACGGCGGGTAATCTGGGCACCGGCGGCATGATTACCAAGATAGAAGCCGCCAAACTGGCTACCGCATCAGGAGTTGCAGTGGTGATTGCGGATGGTAGGGAGCCGGACATTGTTCTCCGGCTGGTGACCCGGGAAAATACCGGCACCTGGTTTACACCCACCAGCGGTAAACTGGAGAGCCGGAAGCGCTGGATGCTCTGCGGGCTGAGCACCCAGGGCAAGCTTATCATAGATCCCGGGGCCACCGTGGCGCTCCGAAACCAAAAACGGAGCCTCCTCGCTGCCGGAATCAAGAAAACTGAGGGTAAATTCGACCGGGGTGACATCGTCGACATCTACGACAGCGAAGGGAATCACCTGGCCTGCGGGATAACCAACTATTGTTCTAACGACATCAATCTAATCCGGGGAAGGCAATCCAGTAAAATAGCCGAGCTACTTGGTTTCGACTACGGTCCGGAAGTGGTACACCGGAACAATCTGACCGTCTTTGAGGAGGGCTAATTTGAGCACGGGAAGACTCTACAGGCTCAGCGACAACAAGCTCATCAGCGAGGTCAACTACCAGTTCCACAGTGAAGCAGAGTCCGGGTGGTGGGGAGAGCTGGTACTGACCGATTATATCCGCATCAGTGACGGTGACGGTTATATCATAGAGCTGGAAAATAATAAATACGGGCGGTGCCGGCTGCGCAAGAGGGTTAACCGGGCGGTGAGCGGCGTACCGCCGCGCTACGTGTACCAGTTTACCGGCACCAGTCCTTTCCAGGAACCCCGAGATGACGGCGCGGAAGGCTAAAGAGCGCCTTCCGCTATCCGGGAAGGAGGAAGCAATGAAATCAGCCATTGAAGAGCTGGAAGAAAAGGGACGGGCAGCCCGGGCCGCCGCTCACCGGCTGGCCTACCTATCCACGGACGTCAAGAATAAAGCTCTGCACCAAGTCAGCCGGAGCTTACTCGAACGGAAAGAAGAGATACTGGCCGCCAACAAAACCGACTATCAGGGAGCGGAAAAGTCCGGCATGAACGCGACGATGCTCGACCGGCTTATGCTCGATGAGAACCGTCTCAGGGCAATGGCACAGGACGTGCAGACCATAGCCGGACTGAGCGACCCGGTGGGCGAGATATTCGATATGAGCACCCAGCCCAACGGGCTGCAAATAGGCAAGAAACGAGTGCCGCTGGGAGTCATCGGGGCGATCTACGAGAGCCGTCCCAATGTTACCGTAGATATTTCCGCGCTCTGCCTGAAGTCAGGGAACGCCATTATCCTGAGGGGAGGGAAAGAAGCGGTGCGTTCCAGCGGTATCCTGACCCGGGTGGTCCGGGAGGCAGCAGTCAACGCCGGGGTACCGGAGGGGGCGGTACAGTTCGTGGAGAATACTGACCGGGCGCTGGTGGACCACATGCTCAAGATGAACCACTTCATTGACTTGATTATCCCGCGGGGCGGCGCTGGACTGATAAGATCGGTCACGGAAAACGCCCGGATGGCGGTGGTCAGCGGCGGTATCGGCGTCTGTCATACCTACGTTGATGCCAGCGCCGATAGTGACCAGACGGTGGCCATAGCCTACAACGCCAAAGTACAGCGGCCGACGGTTTGCAATGCCCTGGATACGCTACTGGTACACCGCGAGAGCGCCGGCCGCATTTTGCCGCCGGTAGCCGCAAAGTGGGCAAAGGCCGGCGTGGAGATACGCGGCGATAATACCGTTATGGACATTCTCAACGGCCAGCCAGGATTAAACCTGGTGCCGGCGGCAGAAGAAGACTGGGGCAGAGAGTTCCTTTCCCTGGTGGGAGCGATTAAGGTGGTCGATTCACTGGATGAGGCCCTGGAGCATATAGAACGTTACGGGTCAGGGCACTCCGAGGCGATAATCACCGGTGAATACCAGGCGGCGATGCGCTTCATCAACGAGGTGGACGCGGCCTGTGTCTACGTAAACGCCAGCACGCGCTTTACCGATGGCAGCCAGTTTGGCCTGGGCGCGGAGGTGGGCATCAGCACGCAGAAAATGCATGCCCGCGGCCCGCTTGGACTAAAAGAGCTTACCACCTATAAGTGGATTATCTTCGGTAACGGCCAGATAAGAACCTGAGCCTACTGTTCCAGGGCGGACTGCTGGACTTCAAAAAGCTGCCGGATACCCTTTTCCGCCAGTGAAAGCAGGGAATCAATGTTTTCCCGGGTGAACGGCTTGCCTTCTGCCGTGCCCTGGACCTCGACGAACTCGCCTTTTCCGGTCATCACCACATTAAAATCGACCGCTGCGCCACAGTCTTCATCATAGCAAAGGTCAAGCATCATATAGCTGCGAACGATACCGACACTGGTGGCCGCCACCGCCGATTTCAGTGGTACGGCGGAGATTACCCCCATTTCCACCATTTTCTGAAAAGCCTGACACAGGGCGACATAAGCAGCGGTAATGGCAGCAGTGCGGGTACCGCCATCCGCCTGCAGCACGTCACAGTCAGCAATCAAGGTCCTTTCGCCGAAGGCGGTGAGGTCAGTGACCGCCCTCAGTGAGCGACCGATAAAGCGCTGGATTTCCTGGTTGCGCCCGCCGACTCTGCCCAGGGTGGCATCGCGGGGGGTGCGGGTGACCGTGGCCCGCGGCAGCATGGCGTATTCGGCAGTTACCCAGCCCGTCCCGCTTCCTTTGAGGAAAGCGGGAACCCTGTCCTCAACGCTGACCGAACACAGGACGTGGGTATTGCCCAACTCGATAAACGCGGAGCCCTCGGCAAAGGCCTGGAAGCCGGGGAGGATGCGAATGGAACGCATCTGGTCGTAATTACGTCCGTCGCCTCTCTTCAATTCGATTCTCCAACCTCAGGGACACCAGTCAGAGTATAGCACCAGCCGGGATTAAAGGCAATGAGAGGATTATCCGGTTACAGGCTCAAGAGGAAGTCCTCAAGCCATTCCAGGGCGGCGGTGGCTGCCTGCTGCTTGTTCTGCCGGCGACTGCCGGAAAAATCGTGCTGCCGGCTTTCGGTACCGTCAGGGTGTGACAACCCCAGATAGAACCGCCCCACCGGTTTTTCCGGCACGGCGCCTCCCGGCCCGGCGATGCCGGTATCAGCCAGGCAGACGTCTACCCGGAGGGCCTTACGCCCCCTCACCGCCATTTCTTCCGCCACCTGGTGGCTGACCGCGCCATACCTCCGGATGGTCTCCTCTCTGACCCCAACCAGAACGGTTTTTACCTCATTGCTGTAGGAAGTGACGGAGCCCTGGTAGTAATCAGAACAGCCGGGGACATTGGTCAGGCGGTGCGATATGAGCCCGCCGGTGGCCGATTCGACCACACCCAGAGTCAGGGCATGCCTCCGGAGCAAGTCTCCTACGCGCTGTTCCAGTTCCGCTTCACCGCTGACCATAATTGCCCGCCTCCGAAAAAGTGTTCCGGTCTTCAGTCCCCCAAGTATATACGACGCGCCAATCTCCGGGCAACCGACCATCCGCTCAGGAGCAAGACTTATTTCGTCTCACGTGGTATGATACGTCAGGGAAATATCCATTCGGAACTTAGTTCCCGACGTGGAAAGGAAACCAACCATTAACAGCAGGTTCAATTTGCGCTCTCGCTTGAGTGGACTCGTACCTCTGTTCGTGCTGGCGCACTTTTCCCACCACCTGGTAACGGCGCTGCCGCCGCCGCTTCTGCCCTATATCCGGGACGCTTTTGCCCTGGACTACACACGTGCCGGCTTCATTATTTCGGCTTTCGGCGTGGCCTACGGTATCTGTCAGCTACCGGCAGGATGGCTCGCCGACCGCTTCGGGGCAAGGATACTGCTTACCCTCGGCGTCGTCGGGGTGGGGCTAGCCGGGCTGCTGGCCGGCCTATCTCCGAACTACTTTGTCCTGCTCGCCGGGCTGGTGCTGATGGGTATACTGGGTGGTGGTTATCACCCTGCTTCAACGGCGATGATTTCGGCCGTGACCGGAGCAAAGAACCGGGGGCGAGCCCTCGGCTTCCATCTGGTGGGGGGCAGCTTCAGCTATTTCCTGGCGCCACTGATTGCTGTCGGCATCGCCGTTATCTGGGGCTGGCGCGGTCCCTTCATCGCTATGGCCGTTCTCAGCATCGGCATCGGAATGCTACTTCATATCATACTGGGAAAACGGATATCAGCGTCAGATACCACGATGCGAGATAAGGTAGTCCTGGAGCCGGCTTCACCGGCTTCCGGTAACATGCGCCGCCTGGTAACGGTAATAGTGCTGAGTTCTTTCACCATGGCGCTGGTGATGTCGATTATTTCCTTTATCCCGCTGTTCCTGGTGGACACTTTTGACGCCAGTAAAGAGACGGCGGCAGCTTCAATGTCCCTGGTGTTTGCCATGGCATTCTGGGCGGGACCGCTCGCCGGCTATCTTTCGGACCGTTTCGGCAGCCTGGCAATGATTCTCGCTACCGTAGTTATCGCCAGTATGGCCGTCTACATGCTCAACATAACCCCTTACGGATTCGGTATCATTGCCCTGCTGATTATCATCGGGGCGGTTACCGCATTCAGCACCATCGTGGCACAGGCCTACATCATAGACCAGGCCCCCGCCAGGCGCCGTTCCACGATGCTCGGTTTCTATTTTTTCGGGAATATGGAAGGTAACGGGGTGCTGACGCCGCTGCTGGGCTATGCCATTGACCGCCTCGGTTTCAACCTGAGCTTCACCATCAGCAGCGGAGCGATAGTAGCGGCTTTTATTATCTGCGGAGCAATCCTGTGGCTGAGCCGTCAGCGGCATTCCCCGAAAACACTCTCCGCTTAATCCCATCAGTTTCCAGGCACTGGTTTTACGCTTTCACAAGGTATATAATACAGGACTAAGAACATCTTTAACAGGAGGTGAAGCCATGGGATTAACGGCCGCAATTCTGGGGGGTATCGGCGGGCTCAGTGCGGTAATGGGGATAGTCACCGCGTTGAAGTTAATCGGCCCGGCGATGACGATACCGGAACTAACCTGGGGGTTCTGGTTTTCCCTGTCGGCGATACTGCTCCTAGCTTCGATTGCCTTCGCTCTGGGGCGTAGCTACGAATAGCAGAGGCTTAAAATCTGCATAGGGGAGATACGGTTACCATGAGTATGATAAGTGGTAAAGAGTACCGGGACAGCCTGAGGAAACTGAAGCCGGAAATACATTACATGGCAGAAAAAATAGCCAGCGTGGCGGACCACCCGGCTTTCCTTCCCCACGTCAACGCCGCCGCCCTGACCTACGATATGGCGCAGGCACCCGAGTTCGAGGAGCTGTTGACGACCAGCTCTCACCTGGACGAGAAAAAGATTAACTTCTTCACCCATATCCATCACAGCAATCAGGACCTGGTCAGAAAGGTCAAGGCGCTGCGGGCACTCGGGCAGCATACGGCAAGCTGTTTTGCCCGCTGTGTGGGGCACGACGCGATGAACGCCATCTTTTCCGTCACCGCCGACATCGACCGACAGAACGGCACAGAATACCATCAGCGATTCCTCGATCTGCTGCGTGAAGTGCAGGCCGGGGACCTGTTCCTCTCCGGAGCAATGACCGACGCCAAGGGGGACCGGAGACTGCCTCCCAGCCAGCAGGCCGACCCTGACCAGTACGTCCACGTTAAAGAGAAGAGAAAGGACGGAATCATTGTGCGGGGGGCCAAAACGCACATCACCGGCGCGGTAAACGCTCACGGCCACCTGGTGATGCCGACCACAGCGATGAAGGAAGCCGATGCCGACTTTGCCGTCTGCTTCTACGTGCCAGTAGACGCACCGGGGGTTATCCACATCTTCGGCCGGCAGACCAACGATGACCGGAAGTGCAGCGGCTGCCTGATTGACCAGGGAAACGAGGAATTCGGCATCGTGGGAGGAGAGGCGCTACTGGTATTTGAAGATGTTTTCGTCCCCTGGGAGCACGTTTTCATGTGCGGTGAGCACGAGTTTGCTTTCGAGCTGGTGGAGCGTTTTGCCACCGCACACCGCCAGAACTACGGCGGGTGCAAGACCGGGCTGGCCGACGTTCTCACCGGTGCCATCTACCGCCTGAACGAGGTACAGGGCACCGCCAGCGCCGCCCACATCAAAGACAAAATAACGGAGATGGTGCAGCTGACGGAAACGCTTTACTGCTGTTCCATCGCCTGCTCCTGCCAGGGATATCAGCTTCCGGCGGGCAACTTTATTGCCGATCCGCTGCTGGCTAACGTGACCAAACTGAACGTGACCCGAAACGTTTATGAGATAGCGCGGCTTGCCCAGGACATGGCGGGAGGTATGCTGGCTACCCTGCCCTCTGAAGCCGACTGGGGAGACCCGGTAGTTGGCGGTTACGTGGACAAGTACCTGAGAACATCAACCGACGCCCCGGCCGAGACCAGGATGCGCCTGCTGCGGCTAATCGAGGGTATGACCTGCGGCACCGCCCTGGTCGAATCGATGCACGGTGCCGGTTCGCCCCAGGCGCAGAAGATTATGATTATGCGCCGCGCGAACCTGGAACACAAGAAAAGGCTGGCCGGAAAGCTGGCTAAAATCGGAGAGTAACCACGGGTACCGGAACGGGACACCGGTTGAAGGTAGCGATAAAATACTGCGGCTCCTGCAACCCGCTAATTGATTTATCACGTATAGGGCGCGACCTGAGGGCCGCCATCGAAGGTGATGACAGCTTGCTGCTGGTTTCCCCTGACGCCGGAGATATCGATATCATGGTCATCCTTTGCGGCTGCGCCCGGGCCTGCGGTAACCGGGGTGAAATAAGAAACCGGGCAAAAAGCGCCATCCTGACGGCCGGCGAAGCAATTGACATGAGGCCAGTGGCAGCGGAAAACCTGTGCACCACAGTGATGGAGAAAATCAGGGGAGCAGTATGAAAGCGGCCGTTTTCTACGGGCCGGGTGGTTCCTGGCCGGATGAGCCGCTCCGGATAGAGGAAGTTCCGGTACCGGTCCCGTCAGCCGGTGAAGTACTGGTAAAAGTAGCCGCCTGCGGTCTCTGCCGGACAGACCTGGAATACCTGAAAATACCCGGGGCCACTCCCAAATCGCCGCCGATTATTCTCGGTCACGAGCCGGCGGGTGTTGTAGCTGAAACCGGCCCGGGAGTGAGCAATGTCATCGCGGGAGAGAGAGTTCTGGTTGCCACCGCCATCCCCTGCCTCACCTGCGGTTTTTGCCGGCAGGGCAGGCAAAACCTCTGCCCTCAAATGTCCCTGGTGGGCGCAAACCGGAACGGCGCCTTTGCCGAATACGTAACCGCGCCGGCCACCGGCGTCATCCCGCTGCCGGAAAGCCTGCCCCTGGAAGAAAGCGCCGTCATTACCGACGCTGTAGCCACCTCCTACCACGCCGTGTACAATCGTGCCCGGGTAAAAGAGGGAGACACCGTAGTTATCTACGGGGCTTCCGGGGGCCTAGGCCTTATCTGCGTACAGATGGCGGCGGCCCTCGGGGCGCGGGTTATCGGCGCCGGCCGAAAGAAGTGGAAGCTGAAAAAAGCCCTCGAGTTCGGGGCTTCGGAAATAATCAGCACGGAAGAAGCGGACTCCATCGAGCGGGCGGTAAAGCAGGCCAGTGACGGGGGCGCGGATATCTCGATAGACGTAACCGGAGTCGCCCGGATGATAGAAAGCGCCTGCCGGTCTACCCGTCCCGGCGGCAAAGTAATTATCGTCGGTTTCAGCTTCGAAAAGATAAAGTTGAGCGTAAACCGCCTGATGTGGCAGGAGCTTAACGTGATGGGGGCAAAAAACTATTGCCTGTCCGATATGCCGGCGATAATCGACCTGGTGAAAAAGGGTACGGTCAGTTCGGAGAAAATAATCTCCCACCGCTTCAAGCTGGAAGAGATAAACGAGGCGTACCGGAGGCTTCAGCGGGGAGAGCTGCTACGCGGTATCATCGTCCCCTGAAAACAGATGGTCAGGATTTCAGTGAAAGCACAGCCCGGCGCCAGTCACAACCGGATAACCGGCCGTGAGGAAGGTGTCTGGCAAATAAAGGTTGCCGCGCCTCCGGTGAAAGGCAAGGCCAATCAGGAACTGGTGACTTTCCTGAGCCAAGTGCTGCACACCAGCAAATCAGCCGTCAGCGTGGTCAAAGGCTATACCGGGCGTTACAAGACGGTAGCCATAGACGGGCCGAGCGAAGAAGAAGTGATACGGCTACTTACTTCGAAACTTTCTTCTTCCTCCGGCGAAACCAGAAAAATATGAGCAGCGCCACGCCCCAGACCGGACTGAAAACCGCCAGCCAGATTCCAGCGCTCCCCAATACCTGAACAAAGGTAACCAGCCCACTCCAGGCACCGGAAATAATATTACCGGGATTCCAGCCGGGAAGTACCGTGATATAACTTTCCCTGATTTCGGTATCCGTATTCCCGCGGTCATCAGTCACGGTAAGAGTAACCGTATAAGAATCTACCGCCCCGTAACTGTGAGCAGGGTCTGCTTCCGTGCTGGTACCGCCATCTCCAAAGTCCCAGTTAAAACTGTAAGGGGCAAATCCACCGGCTACCTCACTGATAAATCGGACTTCCTCTCCCCTCTCTATTCTACGACTATCGACACGGAAATTAACATCCACTTTTGACTGCTGCAGGCGCACATTGATTAAAGACATCTCAGAGGTACGCTCCAGCAGCTGCAGGCGGCCGATGGTCCGTTCTATCTCTTCTCTGGTACGGGACAACTCTCTCTGTACGGCAAGGATATCTTCAACATCCTCAGCCTGCTCCATCAGACGAAGCAGTTGTTCTTCAGTGGCTTCCAGATTATTCAGCCTGGCGCTCAGGTCAACGTATTCCTCGGTAACATCCTGGCTGAAAGTGCTTTCCCGCGCCACATCAACGGCCATTTCACGAATGGTATCCATACTCATATTAAAATCTTCCGCAGGAACCCGGACCGTAATCTCACCGACCAATCTTTCCCCTTCCCGCCAGCTATTCGATGAGAGAACATACCCGCCCAGATTGGCAGTCAGTCCTTCGATACGGTCGATAACATCATTCACGTCAACCACGATGAGCTGTAAAGTCCCTTCACGTACTATCATCCGCTCGGAGGCAGAACCAGGCTGGTCCACTGAAACCGCGTCTTTTCCTTCCTCGGGGACAGCACCAACCGGAGGAGCTGGGGCTGGCGTCGGTGATGGTGCCGGCATAGGGGCAGGAGCAGGTACCGGTCCAGAAGACGAGCTTTCCGGCGCACCACAGGATACCAGCAACAAAATCAAAGCTGTAAACAGGAAAATTATCAGTGGTTTTTTCATACGAACCTCCCGCTATATTTCAGCTACCCAATTATAACGTAAAAGCGGAAGGAAAGTTATCTCTTCTTATGCATTTTCCTGACTTACGGAAAACAACCCAGCTGACAGTTGCAGATTTTGATTGACAGCCGGGTAGCAGTGTCACCGACTTCCCGCGGGCGGACTTCCAACTCTTGGGCGATTTTGAAAGCTACGGCGCAGGGTAATTTACCGTTGACCAAAGACGATTTAATTTTTTCTTCAATCCCGAGTTCAGTCATCATATTACCTCCATATTACTTCTCAGAATAGCAATGGTCAAAAAGGTCTCTAGCTCATAGATTCTACCAGCGCCACCAGGAAACGTCGCATATTGTCCAGGTAGTTTCCGGCCAGAGGGTCAATAGAGACCACCCGGCCGCCAATGGCGTCAGCTATTACCTCGGCGTTCCGGGGATCAAACTGGGGTTCAGTGAAAATAACGGAGAGGTTGTGCTCTTTCGCCTGCACAATCACCCGGGCCAGACCGGCGGCGGCCGGCTCTTTCCCTTCTTCCTCCACCGACAACATGGTAAGGTCATACTCACGGGCAAAATAACCAAAAGAAGGATGGTAAACCATAAACGTCCGGCCAGAAACACCGGACAGAGCGTCCCTGATTTCCCGGTCGAGGCGGGACAGCTCTTCGAGATAGGCATCCCGGTTCTCCCGGTAATAGTCCTTATTCGAGGGGTCTACAGTCACCAATCCATCATAGATGTTTTGCACCATAATAGCAGCGTTTTCCGGCGAAAGCCAGATATGAGGGTCAGATCCTTCATGTCCGTGCTCATCTTCGTGTTCCTGCTCATTATTCTCATCGTGGTGTTCCCCTTCGCCTTCATGCTCGTGATCCATTTCCATCAGCTGAATACCCCGGGAGCAATCTATAACCAGCATGTCTTTGTTGGCTGAAATTAACTTGTCCATCCAGGCAAGTTCGAACTCGATGCCGGAACCCACTTTAACGTAAATCCCGGCCCGGGAAAGACCTGTTATCTGAGAAGGGGTCGGCTCATAAGCATGCAGGTTCGCCCCGGCTGGAACCAGTACCGTGACCTCCACTCTATCCCCGCCAACTTCTTTCACGAACTCGGCCTGGGGCAGAATGGTGACCGCTACGGCCAGTTTATCGCTAGGGGGCTGACTTTTCTCGCAGGAAGCAGCGAAGAACAAAAGCAGAGCCAGGGCCGCGACTACAGCCAGGGACAGGTATTTCAATGAGAAACCGTGTCCGTTCATTCTGGAATAATCCCCGCTTGTTCCGGTTTCCGTCATTACCCGCCCCGCAGAACATTTGAAGCCAAGCGGATCATCTGTGATATCTCCGGTATATCATCAGGGTAAGCGCCACCGCCACGGCAATGACCGCTATCCAGCGCGCAGTGGGAAACCCGGCAATAGTCCAGACATACGGCTTCAGCCCCTCGAGGAAGAAACGCCCCACCGAATAATGGATGACGTACAGGAGAATTATGTCACCGTCCAGCAGACGTGATTTCAGCTTCCGGGCAACTACCATCAGTAGAATAAACCCGAGGAGGTTCCATAAAGATTCATAGGCGAAGAGAGGATGGAAGTGAGAGAAGGTCTCAAAGCCGGGCAAACGATTAGCCGGATCAATGTATATCGCCCAGGGCAAATCAGTGGGATAGCCGTACAGTTCCTGGTTAAAGAAGTTCCCCCAGCGGCCGATTGCCTGCGCCAGGATAAGGCCGGGAGCGACAATGTCCATCCAGCGCAGGGTGTTCAATTTTTTCCACCGGGTGTAGATGACGAGCCCGATAGCTCCGCCGATGACCGCGCCGAAAATACCCAGCCCGGCGCCGCCGAAAATCAATGCCGGATTCTGGCTGTAGTAGTCCCACTGGTCAATGACGTGGTAGAGGCGAGCGCCGATCACTCCCATGGGTACGACGATAAGCGCCGCATTCAAGACATGTTCCCGGGACTCGCCGCGCCGTTTTGCCTCAATGCTGGCTACGATGAGAGTGGAAATTACGCCCAAAGTAATCATAATGCCGTACCAGTGCACGGCAAAGGGGCCAATCTGAAAAGCGATACCCATTACCTGGATTAACCTCTGAAGAAACGGATACGATTATCCTCTTTAGACTATACCGAAGACACCAATTACTGTCAACAAAAGCGCCAGAGCAAGAGATGAGGAGAGAAAAAGAGACCAAGCGGGTAATCTTATGTTAATATAGTAAAGAAATGGTGGGAAAAAGAGATGATTACCATTATCGATTACGGCGCCGGCAACCTGCGCAGCGTCTCCAATGCCCTTACCAGACTGGGATATGAAGCGGAAGTAACCTCCCGGCCGGAGAAGGTGAGCAGCGCCTCGACGGTTATCTTGCCCGGAGTGGGGGCAGCCGGCGATACCATGGCAAGCCTGGAAAAGCTAAATCTGGTCCGCCCTCTCCGGAGATTTATCGCCGGGGGCGGTCCGTTCCTCGGGGTCTGCGTGGGGCTACAGGTACTGCTCACCGGCACCGAAGAAGGCGGCTGGTACCGTTGTCTGGACATTATTTCCGGGGAGGTGAAAAGGCTTCCCGCCGGTCTGAAAATCCCGCATATGGGGTGGAACCAGGTAAAGCAAGTACAGCACCACCCGGTATTCGATGACATCCCGGATGAAACCAACTTTTACTTCGTGCACAGTTATTACGGGGAGCCCGCGGACAAAGAGGTGATTGCCGGGAAAACCGAATATGGCATTTCGTTTTGCAGCGTCATTGCCCGGGGGAATCTGGTGGCCACCCAGTTTCACCCGGAAAAGAGCGGCGAATCCGGGCTGAGGGTGTACGATAATTTTCTGAAATTCGCCGGGGAAAAGAAAAAATAATCGACGGCAACAGGAGTGAGGAAAGGGGCAAGATGTTAACCAAGCGAATCATCCCCTGTCTGGATGTCAAGGACGGCCAGGTGGTAAAAGGCACCAGCTTCCTTCAGTTGCGCGATGCCGGCGACCCGGTAGAGCTGGCCCGTCTCTACTATCAGCAGGGAGCTGACGAACTGGTCTTCCTGGATATAACGGCGACCCCGGAGAAGAGGGGCACGGTGGTGGACGTGGTAGAGCGAGTCTCCAGAGAAGTGTTTATGCCCCTGACGGTGGGCGGCGGCCTGCGCACCATCAGTGATATGAGGAGGATGCTCCAGGCCGGGGCGGATAAAATATCGGTAAATACGGCGGCGGTACTCAAGCCGGAATTGCTGCGGGAAGGAGCTGATAAATTCGGCAGTCAGTGTATCGTTATCGCCATAGATGCCAAGCGTGTTGCCGCCAGTCCGGAGCCGAGGTGGGAAGTTTACGTCTCCAGCGGACAGAAAGCAACCGGTATCGACGCGGTGGAGTGGGCGAAAAAGGCGGTAAAGCACGGCGCGGGTGAAGTGCTGTTGACCAGCATGGACGCAGACGGCCATAAGGCGGGTTACGACATCGGGCTGACCCGGGCTATCTCGGAAGCGGTGCCGGTACCGGTTATCGCCAGCGGAGGAGCGGGCACGCTGGAAGACCTATACCAGGCTTTGCTGGAAGGCAAGGCGGACGCGGTACTGGCCGCCAGCATATTTCACTACGGGACTCACTCTATAGGCGAAACCAAGGAATACCTGGCAAAGAAAGGTATTCCTGTCCGGTTTAATTGACCAAGGATACGAATGCGCCTATACCGGTAAAACCAGGGGAGGATTTGAGATGCGCCGGCTGAGGATTGCTCTGGGACAAATAAATACCACGGTCGGGGACTTCAAAGGGAACATCCGGAAGATTGTAACGACAATCGACCAGGCGAAATCACTGGGCGCTGACCTGGTCACTCTACCGGAACTGGCGGTCTGCGGCTATCCCCCGGAAGACCTCCTGTTCAAGCCGCGGTTCGTCCGGGCCAACCGGGAGGCACTCGAGCAGGTAATAAACCATACGGCGGGGATAACCGCGGCCGTGGGCTTTGTCAATGACGGAGACAGGCTTTATAATGCAGCGGCGATTGCTCATGATAACAAGTTGATAGACATCTACCACAAGATATTCCTGCCCAACTACGGAGTCTTTGATGAAAACCGCTACTTTCAGGCGGGCAGTATTATTCCGCGCTACGTCATCAACGGAGTGGGTGTGGGAATCAACATCTGCGAGGATATCTGGTCTGATACGGGACCTACCTCCGCCCAGGTCTGCCACGGGGCGGAAATCATAATCAATATCAGTGCCTCACCCTATCATACCGGAAAGGGGAAAGAGCGCGAGGATATGCTCCGGGTACGGGCTACGGACAATCTTGCCTGCATCGCCTACAATAACCTGGTGGGCGGACAGGATGAGCTGGTCTTCGACGGCCATAGCGTGGTGATTGACGTCCGGGGACGGGTTCTGGCACGGGGCAAGCAATTCGAGGAAGACCTGATAGTCATTGACCTGGATGCGGACGAAGTGGCAAAGGTGCGCCGGGACCGGCCGGACTGGAAGAAGAGAATGATAACCGCCGAGAAGCAGGGTTACAGCACGGCTACCTTTAGCATACCGGAAACGGAACTGACCGGAAGGAAACTAGCGTTACCGGAAAGGCAACTCCAGGTGTATGGACCGGAGGAAGAGGTCTACCGCGCCCTGACGCTGGGAACCCGGGACTATGTTACCAAGAACGGCTTTAAGAAAGTAGTAATCGGGCTGTCCGGGGGAATTGATTCCAGCCTGGTGGCGGCGATAGCGGTAGATGCGCTGGGGAAGGAAAGAGTGGTAGGCGTGGCCATGCCCTCCGAGTATTCCTCACCGGGCAGTATCTCCGACGCGGAGCAACTGGCGAAGAACCTGGGCATCGAGCTCTTGACGATACCCATCAAGGAAGTTTTTCAGTCTTATTTGCAGACGCTGTCCGAAGCTATGTCCGGTACCGAACCCGATGTGACCGAGGAAAATATTCAGGCGCGCATCCGGGGCAATTTCCTGATGGCGCTGTCCAACAAGTTTGGCTGGCTGGTACTGACCACGGGCAACAAGAGCGAGACGGCTACCGGTTATACCACCCTTTACGGAGATATGGCCGGCGGCTTTGCGGTGATAAAAGACGTACCGAAAACGCTGGTCTACAGACTCTGCCGGCACCGCAACGCGCAGGCCAGAAAAGAGTTCATCCCGGAAGCGATAATCACCAAGGCGCCGTCCGCCGAACTGCGGCCAGAGCAGAAGGACAGTGACAGCCTGCCTCTCTATGAGGTACTCGACCCGATGCTGAACGCCTACATCGAAGGGGACCACAGCGCAGAGGAGATTATGAAGATGGGCTTTGACCCGGAAATGACGAAGCGGGCCGCCCGACTGGTGGACTTCTCCGAATATAAACGGCGCCAGGCGCCGCCGGGAATCAAGATAACGCCAAGGGCTTTCGGGCGGGACTGGAGATTGCCCATCACCAACCAGTACAAGCAGTGGTAGAGGGACAAAGGCCCTGCGTCCGGCGCACCGGAATCGTTTTTTCATTTATGTCAAGCGAATGAAAAACGAAGCTGGTTTACCCCGGAATTCAGGCAGATAAAGGCCACGGAGATTACCCCTACTCTTGTCCAGGCGGGATGCCGGTAAAAGGTGGAACGCGCCGCCGCTTTAAGTAGAGCGGCGGCCGTGTTATACTGAAGGTTACGGAGCAGAAGTAAAGAATGAGTTATTTCAGCGACCTGGACAGGTTATGGGGGAAAGAGGGCAAGCCCCCGAGAAAGTCAGCGAAAAGCAAAGCCGCGCCCAACCCGGTGCGATGGTGGCTGCTCGTTGGCGGGGGGCTGCTTTTACTGTTCATCCTGGCTTCCATAGGCAAGGGCATCTATACGGAGTGGCTCTGGTTCGGCAGCCTAGGAGGCCCCTGAAAAAGCCCCTTTTTGCGGAAAGACGCGGTAGAATGCGT
>CAZTMR010000024.1:0-19822 GCA_964615345.1 uncultured Dehalococcoidaceae bacterium
CCGTGGTTTAGGGCCGCGGCAGGGGCGATAACCCCGACTCCGGCGTCACCACCCATCCCGACACACCCACCGCAGCCCGGGCCAGGTCAACTATGAAAGAGACAAAACCCGGCGCCGACGTGGCGGCGCCGATAAGCGAAGGTAACAGGCCGACCCGGGGAGCGGTGCGACTGCTCCTGGAGGGAATCTTTCTGATCTCGTTCAGCCTGCTCGCTCTGGAAGTAACCTTCACCCGTCTGCTCTCGGTGATGCTCCTGTACCACTTTGTCTTCGCCGTGGTTTCCCTGGCCCTGCTGGGGCTGGGGGCGGGCGGTATCTTCGTACATTTCTGCCGCCGGGGCGTCCCGGAGGGAGACCGCCGGTTCACCATCCTGGCGCGCTACGCCGGCCTGATAGCGGTATCAATTCCCCTGACGGTGCTGGCGATGGTTGGCCTGGGCTATGTGGAAGCGGTGCAGGGCAACATCCTGGCTTACGGGCTACTGCTGTTTATCCCATTTTTCCTTACCGGAATGCTGTTCGCCGAGGCCTTCCGGATGTTCCCCGGGATAAGCTCCTGGCTTTATGGAGCGGACCTGGTGGGAGCCGCCCTGGGCTCTCTGGGCATCATTCTCCTGCTGGATGTTCTGGGCGGTATCAACACCGGTTTTCTCCTCGGATTGACCGCGTCCATCGCCGGCCTGGTGCTGGCGGCGGCGGTGCTCCGGAGCAGGGGCCGGGAAGTCATACTGCCCGCCGTCAGCCTGGTGATTGTGGGGGGGCTGCTGACGGTCAACCTGACCGGCGCCTACCTAGCCGATATCCCGGTAGCGGGCACCAACCGCGCCAAAGAAATCAACGTGGCCCTGTCCGGTTCTTCCGGGGCGGGGAGAATAATCGAGACCAGGTGGAGCGCTTTCGGGCGTACCGACCTGGTGGCCTTCGCCAACCGACCCGAAGAGATGAAAATATACATCGACGGTACGGCCGGTACGCCGATGTACCGGTTCAACGGCGACCTGGATAACCCGAACGAAGCGGTAGCCGACCTGAAAACCGGCTTCACCGGCTACTTTCCGTTTCTTTCCCTTTCCGGGGCGGAGAAAGATAACGCGCTCATCATCGGGCCGGGGGGTGGCCGCGACGTGCTGTTATCCCTGATGGGCGGCGTGGATGAGATTACCGCCGTCGAGGTGAACCGGGAACTCATCGAAATCGTGCGCGAATACGCCGATTACAACGGCGGCATCTATACCGATTATACCAGCGTAAACGTAGTGGCCGACGAGGGCCGGAACTTCCTGAAACGGCAGCAGAGAAAGTACGATATCATTCTGCTCACCCTGCCGGTCACGCAGACCAGCCGCAGTCTGGAAGGTTATTCGCTGACGGAAAACTTTCTTTTTACCACCGATTCCATCCAGGACTATCTGGAACACCTGACCGACGAAGGGCGGCTGGTGGTGGTAACTCATGACGATATCACTACCTGGAAACTTTTTTCCATCTCGCTGGCGGCATTCGCAGAGAGGGGCGTCAGTAATGCCGAAGCGATGGAGCAGATTTACACACTGGGGCTGAGCACGCCGGGAACCTACCCGCTGTACGTACTGAAAAAAACGCCTTTCGGGGCGGCGGAGGCGGCGGCGCGGCATAAAACCATGCTGGAACTGGGCTATGACCCGGCGCTGAGCTATTTCCCCCATATCGAGGAGCCGGGGATGGTCAATCCCCTGCTCCGGGAGATGAGCCTGGGCAGGGTGAGCTTCCCGGACATCGAGGGGAATATGGCGCAGAGGTTCGGGCTGGACATCAGTCCGGCCACGGATAACAGCCCGTTTTTCTACAAGCTGGAAACGGGGATACCGCGTCCGGTATCGCTCGTTTTCTGGCCATCGGTGGCGGTGATGGCACTGGTAACCACGGCTCCCCTGTTCGTCTGGAAACGCGGGGCGTCCGGCAGAAACAGCCCGCCGAAGGCCAGGCGCCGGCACGGACGGCCGGCGAGGGCCATCCTGCTGTTTTCACTGGTCGGTATCGGCTTCATGCTGGTGGAGATTTCCCTTATCCAGAAGTTCGTGCTCTTTCTGGGGCAGCCGGTGCTATCACTGGCGGCGCTGCTATTTTCCCTGCTCGTCGGCGCGGGCACCGGCAGTCTTTACAGCAGCCGTTTTGCCGCGGAGAAGCTGGGGCGGGGGATTACCCTGGCTTCTCTGGCCGTAGCTACCGTGGTGGTGGCTTATGCCCTGTTGATTCCACCTGTTTTCGGGCAGCTTCTGGGTCTGCCCCTGGCAGCCAGAATGCTGGCCATGATTGCGGTCCTGATCCCGCTGGGGTTTCTCATGGGCTTTCCTTTCCCGCTGGGCATACGTGCCCTGAAGGAGAAGGATATGGAAAAGTATATCCCGTGGATGTGGGGGATTAACGGGGTGGGTTCGGTAGTCGGCTCGGTGACGACGATTGTCATTGCGGTAGTCTTTGGCTTCACCCAGGCACTGCTGGTGGGGGCCGCGTGCTACCTGGCGGTCTTTCTTGTTTTCAGAGGGCAGGAGATAAGATAAGTCTAAAAGACGGAGATTCCGGCTTTCTTCCGGCCGGGGCGTTGCTCTTCGTCAGAGAAAACCCTGCCGCTTCCGTCTTTTCGTAACCCATTCCAGCTATCAGTAAAGAAAAGAATAAAAAGGAAGGGTAAATCTATTGACAAACCGGATACCCGATGTTATTTTAATTGCAAGCAAGCCTGCGCACACCCGATGTAACGGGGGACAAAGCGAGCCGAGCAAGACAGCACGGTTATCTGGGTAAGTATTAAATAATAAGGTAGAGGAGCGGAAAAACCGGATAGGCGGGCTCTGCCAGGGGAAACAAAGGCTCCGAATAATGCGTATGGGTGCTGGCCCCTCCCGTGAGCTGTCTTTGGTGTAATCGGGCTGGTGGCATCCCGCCATTAATTTCCCAAAAGGAACCCCTTCCCGGCCGATTGATTAATAAATCGTAAAGAAAAAGCGGAAGGAGTTATTGACATCTCACTTAAAATGTAGGTATAATGCCGTACCACAAATTTAGCGTTAAGGAGGTGATTGCTACTGGCTTAAAGAAAAAGAGTAACCAATGGCGAGATCCCTGAATCTTATAAGGAGGGAGCAATTTTAGTGAAAAAGAAGGCATTACTTATTCCAGTTGTATTACTAGTTCTGGCAAGCATAATTGCAGCTTGCGCCCAACCGGCTGCGGAGCCGACTCCGGCGCCATCACCGTCTCCATCGCCAGCACCGTCGCCAGCACCGTCGCCCGCGCCGTCTCCATCTCCGTCACCATCGCCGGCACCGTCACCCACGCCGGCCCAACCGGCTGAGGTTATGAAATGGACGGCGCAGACCCACGTTCCCTTCGGCGCCACGTTCACTGATCCCGGCTGGACAGAGTTTGTCGCCAACGTGGAAGCGGCCTCCGCAGGGGAGCTGGACATAGACCTGCACGCCGGTGGCGAAGTCATCCCGGCCATGCAGGAGCTTGACGGCATCGACTCGGGCCTGCTTGATATGGCCAGTACCTGCACGATGTACTGGAGAGACCGGTTCGGTCCCGCCGCCAACCTGTTCACCTACCAGATTGGCGGACTCTCTCCGACCGAAATGTACATGTGGATGAACCTGGAAGGTCTCGACCTGCTCAACGAGATGCTGGCCGACTACAACGTAGTTGTTCCGGCCGGGCACATCACCGTACCCGAGCTTTTCATCAGCACCAAAGAGCCCCTGGAGACCCCAGAGGACATCGATGGTCTGAAATTCCGGACCGCCGGTGATGACGGCACCATCTTCAACCAGATGGGCGCCTCCGTAGTGACGCTGAACACCAACGAGACCTACGAAGCGGCCATGCGCGGCGTTATCGACGGCTTCCAGCTGAGCTCGCCGGGTTATGACTACTCGGTGGCGACCTACGAGGTCATCAACTACGCCTACATCGGTCCGGCGCGCCAGCCCACCGAATGGCAGCCGCAGATGTACAACCGGGAATCCTGGGAAGCGCTTTCTGACGCTCAGAGAGTCATGCTCACCGAGATGGGCAAAGCCGCCGGCATGAACTACTACACCTTCATGACCCAGCGCGACCTGGAGACCATCCCGCTCTTCCGCGAGAAGGGAGTCACCGTAACCTTCATCCCCGACTCAATCAACCAGGCGATGGTCGACCGTGGCGCCACCCTCTATGCTGACTATGCCGCCGAGGACCCGTTCTTCGACGAGGTCTGGTCTTCAGTCGTGGCGTTCCGCGACGCCTACCGGGACGGCTGGTCACGAATGTAGTTTCCGGAAAGAAGCTCCCCGCTGAGGAGCGGGGAGCTTCTTCCAAATCAAACTTAAGAAAGATAAGTGATGAAGTATATCATAAGACCCATTGAAGCTGCGGTAGACTGGGCGAGCAAAATCGCCCGGTGGTTTATCGTCTTCATGATTATCGCCATCGTCATTGAGGTCTTCATGCGCTACGCGCTCAATGACCCCACCTTATGGGCCTATGAGACCAGCATGATGCTGGGAGCGGCGCTGTACGCCATCGGTTACTCCTATACGGAGAAACAGCGTTCTCATGTCAGGGTGGACGTTTTATACCATAAGTATTCCGACCGGCAAAAGGCCATTTCTGACGCGATACTGGGGGTCATCTTCTTTCTGCCGGTAATCCTTTTTACCACCTACGGGGCAACAGAATGGATGCTCAAGTCCTGGCGGATAGGAGAAAAATCAGTGGAGTCATTCTGGTACCCGCCGCTGTACCCGCTGCGGACGATGGTCTTCATCGGCTGGGTGCTGCTGCTGCTGCAGGGGCTGGTGGGGCTTTACCGCAATTTCTATTTCTGGATAAAAGGGAGGCCGTATGATTGATCTCAGCCCGGAACTGGTTGTCATTATCATGCTGGGCGGCCTCCTGGCCCTGGTCATGTCCGGTTTCCCGCTGGCTTACGTAGTCGGCTTCCTTGCTTTCGTGGTCGGTTTCCTGGTCTACGGGGATACCGTGGCACAGATGTTTTACATCCGCACCTACAAGCTGATGATGAACTACGTGCTGCTGGCGGTGCCGCTATTCGTTTTCATGGGGTCAATGCTGGAACGCTCCGGGATAATAGAGCGTCTCTACGACGCGCTGTATCTCTGGTTCGCCGGGTTCCGCGGCGGTCTGGCTCTGGTGACGATTATGGTGGGCACGGTTATGGCAGCCACGGTGGGCATTATCACCGCCTCAGTTACCCTGCTCACGCTGGTGGCGCTGCCCTCAATGGTGAAGCGCGGTTATGACCGCAGCTTCGCCGCTGGCGCCTGTACCGCGGGCGGTATCCTGGGCATTCTCATTCCGCCGAGCATTATGATTGTGGTCTACGGGCCGATGGCGGAAATATCAGTGGGCAAGCTGTTCTTCGGCGCTTTTATCCCCGGCTTCATCCTGTCCGCCATGTACATCACCTACATCATCGTGCGCAGCTTTTTCCAGGGCCACCTGGCGCCGGCAGTGCCGGTGGAGCAACGGACCATGGCCTTCTGGGCAAAGAGCAAGCTGCTGCTGGTATCCGTGGTACCGGTGGGCATACTCATTATGTCAGTGCTGGGGGTTATCTTTTTCGGCATCGCGCCGCCCACTGAAGCCGCCGGTGTGGGCGCATTTATGGCTACCATACTGACTATCGCCTACGGCCGGTTCAACTGGACGGTGCTGAAAGACGTTTCACTAATGACACTGAGGCTCGCCGGCTTTATCTTCCTGGTGGGGGTGATGTCATACGCGTTTACCGGCATCTTCCTGGGCGCCCGGGGGGGCGAGGTGGTGACCAATCTTATCCTGTCCATGCCGGGAGGCAGGTGGGGAGCCTTCGCCGTGACCATGTTCATAGTCTTCATGCTGGGCTTCTTCATCGACTGGATAGGCATACTTTTCATCATGGTGCCCATTATCACTCCCGTTTTTGAGGCACTCGGCTTTGATCCGGTATGGGCAGCCATCATGGTCTGTGTCAACCTGCAGACTTCCTTTATGACACCGCCTTTCGCCATGGGTATCTACATCTGCCGGGGCGCGGCTGAACCTTCTCTGAAGGTGACGGTGGCTCACATCATACGGGGCATCATTCCTTACGTTATCATGATTTTGATCGTCCTCGGTCTGCTGGCCGCCTTCCCGCAACTCATCACCTGGCTACCCGGCCAGATGATACGGTGATAGACCGAAAATAGTCCAGAAAGAGCGAGCTTGCCTTCCGTTAAAGGAACCGTAAGCTCGCTCTTTTGTGCGCCGGTCACGCGTCCAAAGGACAGGGGAAAACGGGGCTAATACGGAGTGAAGAGGGAAAAGCACCCGGTAATCAGACAGAACCAGGAGGGAAGAACAGTGCTCAAGACAGGATTCATCGGCGCCGGCACCGTGGGGACGGCCCTGGCGGTACGGCTCTCCCAGCAAGGCTACCCGGTAATCGCCATTCACGACGTTTACCGGGCTTCCGCGGAAAGGTTTTCCGGGGTGGTCAAAGGCAGCCAGATATACGAACAGGCCCAGGAGGTGGCAGATAGAGCCGATTTTGTCTTTATCACCACCCCGGACGATTTTATCGGCCAGGTGGCTGCGGAGGTAAACTGGCGCGCCGGGCAAATGGTGGCCCACTGCAGCGGCGCCGCCTCGACGGACGTGCTGGCACCGGCGCGGGAAAAGGGGGCGCGGGTGGGCTGCATTCATCCCCTGCAGACCTTCGCCAGCCTGGAGCAGGCAATTGAAAACGTGCCGGGCTCGCTGTTCGCCATCGAGGCGGAGGAGCCCGTTTTGAGCACGCTGAAAGAGATGGCAGGCGCCCTGGAGGGGACATGGATGGAGCTTACCGCCGAAGACAAGGCGCTGTACCATGCTTCCGCCTGCATTGCCTGCAACTATTTTTACACCCTGGTAGGTATCGCCGCCGATTTATGGCAGAACTGGGGCAAGTCCAGGAACGAGGCCATCCAGGCGATGATGCCGTTATTCCAGGGCTCACTGAATAACCTGAAGGAAGTAGGGCTGCCCAAGGGCGCCACCGGCCCCCTCCTCCGTGGAGACAAGGTGACCATACGCAAGCACCTGGCGGCACTGGAGAAAAAGGCCCCGGAAATTATCCCCCTGTACAAGATGATGGGCACCTGGACCATTCCCCTGGCGGTGGGCAAAGGGACCGTCAGCGAGCAGCGCGCTGACGAACTGAGAGAGATGCTGAAATAGGCCGGAGAGCGAGATGACGGTCTCAATAGAGCCAATCGGGCACGTGGTGAACGAGGTATCCGCACCGGTAGACCGGGGCTGGGCAAGCGTGGAATCGAAAATCGTCCTCCGGGAAGAGCTGGCGCCGGCCCTGGCCGGCCTGGCTGACTTTTCCCACGCGGTGGTGGTCTTCTGGATGCACCGGACCGGACCGGTAAAGAGGCTGCAGCGGAGACCCCAGGGCCGGGAGGATATGCCGGAAACGGGTATCCTGGCCCAGCGCTCCCGGCACCGCCCCAATCCCATCGGCGTCAGCAGCGTGGCTATCAGCGGCATCGAGAAAAACGTTCTAAAGGTGAAGGGGCTGGACGCCGTCAACGGCACGCCGGTACTGGATATCAAGCCTTACTACCCGGTCTATGACAGCCGGGCGGGAGCCAGAGTCCCGGAATGGGTGGGCCGGCTGATGGCCGACTATTTCTGAGCTAACGCGCACACCTACCAGTAAGAGCCTATCCAGGTGGCCATCCTGGGGCGAGGAACGCCGGGGTGCTTGAGCAGGTAGTCTTCCCGGATATCAGAACCCAGGCCGGGGCCGGAGGGAAGCTCCAGGTAACCGTCTCGATAGACGATGGGTTCGGTCAGAATCTCATTGTAGTGGTCCAGGTATGGGTAGAAAAGCTCCTGGAAAAGAAAGTTGGGGATGGTGGCGTCCACGTGCATACTGGCCAGGGTCTGCACGGGGCCGTTGGAATTGTGGGGCTGAACGGCCACGTAGTACGCTTCCGCCATGGCGGCAATCTTTTTCAGTTCCAGGATTCCACCCACGTTACAGACGTCCGGCTGAATCAGCTGGGCGGCGTTTTTCTCAAACAGGGGGCGGAAGTCCCAGCGCGTGTAGAGACGCTCCCCGGTGGCGATGGGCAGATTGATGGCCTGGCGCAGGGCGGCCAGCGCATCGATATTGTCCGGGGGGATGGGCTCCTCATAGACAAACGGGTCATACGGCTCCAGTTTGCGGGCGAGACGGGTGGCGCTGAGCATATTGAACCGGCCGTGGCACTCGATGAGCAACTCCACGCCGGGGCCAACCGCTTCCCGCACCGCCTGCACCGAGGCGAGGGCGTAGGCTTCTTCTTCCCGGGAGATAGCCTGCCCACCGTCCCGGAAGGGGTCCCATTTCATAGCGGTGAAGCCGCAGTCGACCATTTTCCGGGCGTTGCGGGCAATCGAGTCCGGGGTGTCTTTTTCCGTGACCGTGGTGGGCAGGCCGACGAAGGCCCAGGCGTTGGCATAAGCGCGCAGGCGGTCCCGGATTTTCCCGCCCAGAAACTCGTAAATGGGCACTTCCAGGGCTTTACCCTTGATATTCCAGAGGGCTTGCTCCACGCCGCTGAGGGCGGTCAGGATGATAAGCTGACCGTACTTGAAGGTCTGCTTGTAGAGAGCATTGATGATAAACTCAATCTGAAAAGGGTCCTGCTCAATCAGGAAGTCACGAAAGGACTCCAGGGCCTTCAGGACCACTTCGTCGTTACGTTCGATGGTGGCCTCGCCGATGCCGGTAAGGCCGCTATCCGTGTACAGCTTGACGAACGTCCAGTTACAGTGCTCGCCACTGGTCCAGAAAACGCGCAAATCGGTGATACGCATCACCGCACCTCCTGATATACCGGGACGGACAGCTATCTCCGGCCGGCTTTTTCCAGCGCCATGCGGGCGCCGCGGAGAAGGAAAATATCGTCGTTGTCCACCGTGTTGTAGCGGAAGCCTTTTTCCAGCGCCCACTCAATGTTTTCCAGATTGGCGAACATACCGGCCGGTTTGCCGTGGCGCTCCGCCACGGCCAGCACCCGGTCAATGGCCTCGATGTAGCGGGGCTCATTCCAGTCCGGGGGCACGCCGAACCCCAGGCTGACCGACAGGTCCCAGGGGCCGATATAGCAGGCGTCTATTCCGGGCACCGCCATGATGTCATCCAGGTTTTTCAGGGCTTCCGTGGTCTCAATCTGCACGGTGACCATAACTTCCGCATTGGCGGTGGCAAAATAATCAGGGTCGAACATGCCGGCGCGGCGGGGGCCGAAACCCCTGAGCCCTACCGGAGGGTATTTACAGGCGCTGACGGCGCTTTCCGCCTGTTCTCTGGTGTTAACCCAGGGGACGAGAACACCGTAGGCGCCGGCGTCCAGAACGCGCTTGATAGCCACGGAATCGTTCCACTGCGGGCGCACCAGGGGCACGCACTGGCTCCCGTTCATTCCCTGCATCATTACCTGCAGCGTCTGCAGTCCGGTGACCGTGTGCTCGGTGTCCAGGAGGAGCCAGTCAAAGCCGAGACGAGACAGCCACTCGGCGACGTCCGGATGACCGATGCTGACGAAAGTTCCGATGACGGCCTCTCCCCGGGCCAGTTTCGCTTTCAACGGGTTTTTCAAATTCATACCTCCAGTTAACGTTAAGCGTCCGTTCCGAAACCGGACGGTTTCCGGTATGTACCGGTGTTAAAAACTACCGGAGCTTTTTTCCGGGGTTACATCGATTGCAGGAGCTTCATCAGGTCGAAGAGGGCGTAATAGCCAGCCCGCCTTTTCATCTGGTAGAGCCGGCCCGAGTAGCTCCGCAGTTCCGGCGGACGGTCAGTACCAAAGTCGATGGCGATGAAGACGGTGCCCGGCACGAAGCCGGTCTCCGGTTCGACACCGCCTTCTCCTTCGATACCTATGCCGATATTAGCCTGCATCTTATCCCTGGCCAGTGCCGCCATAGCCCGGGCGATTTCAGCCGGGTCTTTTGCCGCCACCAGCTCCGGGGCAATTCCCAAAGCGGCTTTAGTCTCGTCAGAGGTGATAATCAGGCCGCCCTTGAAAAAACGCTGGCTGTCAGGAGCGGTGCCCAGGACATGGGCCAGGAAACCGCCGGTGAAAGACTCGGCCACGGCGAGGGAGAGCCCCCGTTCGGCGAGCAGCTTGCCCACCACGCCCTCCTGGGTCTCATCGTCCACCCCCCAGACACAATCGCCGAGAGCCTTTCTGACCTCGGCCTCCCGGACGGCAACCATCGCTTCCGCTTCTTCACGCCGGGCCGCCTTGGCGGCGATGCGCATATAGATGCCGTCCAGCTTGGCGTAAACGCCGATACTCGGGTTGGAAAAGGCCAGCAGATGAGCTATCATCTCGTCCACCTTGGCCTCGGAAAGACCAAACGTTTTTAACATCCGGCAGAGGATGATGCCCCCGGCTTTTTCCTGGAGACGGGGCAAAACCCGGTGGTTCCACATATACTCCATCTCGCGGGGAGGCCCCGGCATGGCTACGATTATCTTGCCGTTCTTTTCCACCCACCAGCCGGGGGCGGTGCCCTGCGGGTTGGGCAGGACTTCAGCCGAAGGGATAACGGTAGCCTGACGGATATTGCTGGCCGGCATTTCCAGCCCGCGGCGGGCAAAAAAATCAGTGATGTCCTGCTTCAGAGTTTCGTCCACGGTGAGCTCTTCACTCACCAGCGCGGCGATGGTCTCCCGGGTGATATCATCCTGGGTGGGCCCCAGGCCGCCGGTGGTAAATACCACGTCTGACCGTTCCCGGGCCCGCCTGAGGGTATCAGAAAGACGGGCCGGATTATCCCCGACCGTAGAGGCGAAGTTGAGGTCAATGCCCAGCAGCGCCAACTGCCCGGCGATATAGGGGGTGTTGGTATCCACAATCTCGCCGAGCAGCAGCTCCGTACCGATGGAGACGATTTCCGCTTTCATACAGTTTCCGTTTCCCGCTTGAAGGTGACCGGGCGGCGTGCTATCTTTATGTTAATCCGTAAAAGCCGGGGCGCGTTTTCACTTCCTGAATAAAGTCCGCCACCACTTTCTGATAACTGTCAAACTGCGGCTGCCAGCCCCATTCCTGGCGCGCCCTCGTATCGTCGAGCACCTTTATCGGCAGGCTTTCCATCAGTTCCATGGCTACTTTGTCCGGTTTATAGGTAATCCGCGCCTCCGGGATGTGCTCTTTTATGGCCGCTTCCAGCTCGCTCGCTTTCTGCGCCGGCGATACTCCGGAGACGTTGTAGCACATCGTTTTTATCTTTTCCGGCGGCGCGTCATAGAGCATTTCCGCAGCCCGGATGGCATCCTTAACGTACATCACCGGGATGGCGGTGTCCGGGGTAACAAAGCATTCAAAGGGCTTGCCCAGGGCGGCGTTTTCCACCATCCAGGCGTTATACTGGGTGATAGCCATGGTTTTCACGCCCGGCCCCATTACCGCCAGGTAACGCAGGGCCCGGAAATCGAGACCGAATCTGCGGTGATAGAACCGTCCCAGCAGCTCGCTGTACAGCTTACCCGAGCCGTACATATTTATCGGCCGCTGCAGGGTCTCGTCGGTGACGACCTCGCCGATGCCGAGGCCGTAGGTAGCCGCGGTGCTGGAAAACACCAGCCGTTTTACGTTAAAGAGACGGGCCGCTTCCAGCACGTACATCGTGCCGGCCACGTTAGTCTGGAAGGAAGCCCACGGGTTTTCCTCTGAAGGCAGGCTGAGCATGGAGCCGAGGTGGAAGATGCCGGTAACGTTATGGTCCCGCACCGCGTTCAGCACCTCCGGCCAGACCTTCAAATCGCCGCGCACCACCTTGATCTTGCCTTCAAGGGCAGCAAGGCGCTCGAAGCGCGGGGCGATATCGAAGAGCACCACGTCCTCGCCTTTTTCCACCAGCCGGTGCGCCAGGCCGACGCCGATAAAGCCGGTCCCGCCGGTAATCAAAATTGACATTGGCCGCCTCCTTTTTTCCCGCCGGCTAATCAGCCGGGCAGTTTGTCCTTTCCGGCTATTTCCCGGAGCAGATTGACGAAATAAACATAGTTTTCAAACGGCACGTCCGGGGGGATGCCATGGTCGAGCCCGGGGAAAAAGCCGCCGGTTTCAACCAGATAGGGTACCTTGGACATAACCTCTTCCCGGAGAGCGTCTTTGCCCTTGATGAAGGCACGCTTGTCAATGTGACCGCCCAGGATGATGTCTTTACCGTATTTCTTCCGCCAGGCGATGGCGTCATTTCCGGCGGCCACTTCCAGCGGCCAGGGGAAGTTAATCCCGTACTCCATCCAGATGGGTATCAGCTCGTCAACGTTACCATCGCTGTCGATGTGGATTACCTCGACGCCCTGGCTGTGCAGAAAATCGGTAATTTTCTTGTAGCGCGGCCCCATAAACTTGCGCACCATAGCCGGGGAAATCAGGGGGCCGGTTTTGTAAGCCATATCTTCCCAGAAGCGGACAGCTTCGACACGCAGGTCTTTCAGCGCCCGCCTGGTGACCCCGAGCACCATATAGAGCACCTGCTCCATCATGTCCTCCACCAGGGCGGGGTCATCATAAAACCAGTAGAGCAGTCTCTCCATACCGGACCATTCCCGCAGGATGCCGAAAAATCCCGCCAGCAGCAGCATCGTCGGCACGTCATCAGCGTTGCGCTCGGCAACGTAGGCGTCCCAGTCCTTCGGCCAGCGGGCCGGGGTGTCCGGGTCCAGCCGCTTTTTGTATTCCTTCCAGGAAGCCCAGTCTTTCACCGGATGGTCGACGAACCTGGGCATACCCAGGGGATGGGCCTTGGAGACCTCCACCGTCTGGCCGCCGAAGGCGATTTCCACGCGGTGACGCTCGTCTTCCCGGACGATTTTGCGCTCGAAGACGGGGACGATGGGCGGGGTGATGATGTAGTGGCCGGGGCCGGCCTGAGCGGGGTCTTCTTTCAGGTCAGCCCGGTTGACACCGCCGACGATTTCCTGCAGGCTCCGGAAGCGGTCCAGTTGAAAATAGTTCCGGAAGCCGTCAGCGGTCAGTATTTCCTCTGGAGCGCCGCTTTCCACCCAGGCGGCGGGCGTCTCCGACCAGTAGCGGTGAAACCATTCGTCCATGGGCACTTCGCCCGGTCTTCCCCCGCGGCACCGGGCCAAAAATCTTTCCCGATTGGGCATAGGAGCACCTGAATTACTCATAGAATCCTCCCCGGCAGGTTTTAGGTTATCCGTTGACGGCGGCTACTCGGGCAGTTTGTCCTTACCGCCGATATCCCTGAGCAGGTTAATGAAGTAGCGGAAGTTTTCCAGCGGGACGTCCGGCGGAATGGCGTGGTCCAAACCCGGGAAATAGCCGCCGTCCTTGAGCAGGAAGGGTACTTTGGACATCACTTCCTCGTAGGTGGCGTCCTTGCCCTTGATGAGCGCCCGCTTATCAATATTGCTGGAGAGTATCAGCTGCTTGCCGTATTGTTTGCGTAATTTCACCGCGTCCATACCAGCGGCAACCTCCAGCGGCCAGTGGAAGTTAACCCCGCACTCCAGCCAGAGGGGAATAAGCTCGTCAATCTTGCCATCGCAATCGACGTGGAGAACGTCTATGCCGTTGCTGCGAAGGAAGTCAGTGACTACCCTGTAGCGGGGAAGCATATACTGCCGGAACATGGCCGGAGAAATCAGGGGGCCGGTCTTGTAAGCCATATCTTCCCAGAAGCGGATACAATCAATGCGCAGGTCCCTGACGGCGCGCCGGGCGATGCCCATCATCATATAGAGCATCTGGTCCATCATATCCTCTACCAGAGCAGGGTCATCATAAAAGGTGTAGAGCAGTTTTTCCACGCCCATCCATTCCCGGAGGATGCCGAAGAACCCTTCCAGCATGAGCAGGGTGGGCGTATCCTCGTTATTGACCTTCTCCACAAAGCCGGGCCAGTCCTGAGGCCAGCGCTCCGCGGTGTAAGGGTCAAGCCGCTTCTTGTATTCTTTCCAGGTTGCCCAGTCCTTTACCGGGTGCTCCAGGTATTTGGGCATCCGCCAGGGGAACTCCTTGGAGACTTCCACGGTGGCCCCGCCGTGGGTCAGCTCCACCCGATGGCGTTCGTCCTCATAGAGCACCTTTTTCTCAAAAACGGGCATAATGGGCGGCGTGACGTGAAACGTTTCTCCGGCCGCCGTCTCCGGCAGGTCAGTGCGGTTGTGCTCGGAGACAATTTCCTGCAGGTTATGGATATGCTCAAACTGAAAATATTCGTTGAACCCCTGCGGAGTCAGGATTTCTTCAGGGGCGCCCTGTTTCACCCATTCTCCGGGGGTGTCCGCCCAGTACCGGTTGAACCAGTCGATTATGGAAACGTCGTTCGGCCTTTCGAAGTGGCAGATGGCAAGGAAACGGTCCCGGTTGGGCATCGGTTTACTTACGTCATTCATTGCGTTACCTCTATTTCAGAGTCATCAAGCGAGCCGCTTCGTCCACCGCCGAAGCACAGTCTTCCGCGAAGCCTTCCGCGCCTATCTCGTCAGCAAACTCCCGGGTAATGGGAGCCCCACCGATCATTACCTTTACCTTGTCCCGCAGCCCGGCTTCTTTCAGCGCGTCCAGGACATTGGGCATTTCTATCATGGTCATGGTGAGTAGAGCGGACATCGCCAGGATATCCGCATTGGTGCCGCGCACGGCATCGACAAAGGCGCCCGGTACCACGTCCGAGCCCAGGTCTTCCACCTTGAACCCGTTGCTCTCCAGCATCAGCCTGACCAGGTTCTTGCCAATGTCATGCATGTCACCTTCCACGGTGCCTACCACCACTGTCCCTTTTTTGCCCACTTCCGAACCACCCAGGTGGGGTTTGAGAATGTCCACGCCACGGTTCATGGCCCGGCAGGCAATGAGTACTTCCGGGAGATAGACCGTGCCTTCCTTGAAGCATTTGCCCAGCGCCTGTATGCCGGGTACCATGCCTTTTTCCAGAATATCCTGGGCGGGTATCCCTTCTTCTAGAGCCTTCCCTACCAGCTCAACTACCGCCTTGTCATCACCTTTCTCAATACCCTCCGCTATGGAACCCAGTAAGTCCGCCATCTTTTAACCTCCGATATTATTTATGGCCTAGATGTGTTTTTTCACCAGGTCAACTGTTTCCACGACATTCAGCTTGTGGAAAAGCAAGGAAAAGCGATTTTCCAGCTCCCGGCCAATCGCTTCCAGGTTTTCTTCCGGGATGTTCCAGATTTCCTTCTTGAAATCGCCGAAGGCCTTTTTCCTGGTCTTGTAATTGAACTGTTCGTCAGTCTGCCCCTCTTTTTTTTCCTCAGCGTATTTCCGGCCGAGGTGGTCATAGATATCCGTCAGCAGTCCCGGCGGGAAGTGGGGACTGTCATAAATAATGTTCTGGAAACCGGTGGCCAGGTGCACTTCCAGGGCATCCGCCCGGGGGAACATATCAAATGCGTCATCCGGCAGGGTGGAGGCGCCGTGCTGCACCGCCCCGCCCATACCGTATTTTTCCCGCGCCACCCGGGAGAGCTCTTTCAGGGTTTCAAAATCGAGGCTGACTTCAGCGATGGAGCCGTCCGGCAGTACCACGCCGCCGTGGGAAGTGCCCGTCTGCACGCTGATTTTAGAAATCCCCATAACCCCCACGCCCAGGCGATCAAGGTAGCCGGTCATAAACGCCTGCAGGTCTTCCACGGTGCTGTTGCCCTTGCCGATTTCCCCGATTTCCCCTCCCACCGAAATAGTTACCCCTTCCGGCTCCAGGCGGCGTATAAAACGGGTCATATCCGCCGTTATCTGGCTGTTTTTCTCCTGCTGCTCCACCAGGGTGCCGCGGTCCAGGTCCACCACGGTGGAGGCGTCAATATCTATATTCAGGAAACCGGCTGCCACCGCTTCCCGGATGAGCGCTTCGATTGCCTGCAGCTCTTTATCCGGGTCAGCGGCGTATTTGCTCCGGTTAACCTGAAAGTGGTCACCCTGAATAAATACCGGCCCCCGATAGCCTTCTTTTATGGCCGCAGCCAGGATGCAGACGGCGTATTCGTCCGGTCTCTGGTCAGTATAGCCAATTTCAGAGCGAGCGATTTCGAAGATGAAGGCGCCCACGTTATCTTTCATGGCGGCCCGGAAGACGGCCCGCGCCACAGCGTAGGTGAGGCCGCGGATGTTTATCGCCGGCACGGTTATACCGTGGTAAAGGCCCTGCCCGGCCGCCTCATACAGGCCCTGAATACTGGCCGGATAAACGCTTTGCCGGGCCGCCCGCTCCCTGATTTCCCGCCGGAAGCCCTGCCTGGCTTCCGGGTCGCTTTCAAATACTGCCCCCGCCACCAGGTTATCTATTTTTTCCGGTTTCACAGCCATATTTTACACTCCCGTTTATTCCCCGGAACGCCTGGGGGCACTCAGAGGATGCTCCGGCGTCCGTTATATCTTTCCTTGTCATATTCCTTTTTGGGATTGACAAAGTGCGGCCGGCCGATGACCCGGGACAGCGGAACACCCTTAATGCGCCCGTTCCGGAAGGAAACCATCTTACCGTAATCATTCCGGGCAATCAAGTCCACGGCAGCGATGCCGAAATAGCGCCCCATTCTACGGTCATAAGCGCACGGGGTGCCTCCACGCTGCAAATGACTGAGAACAACGCTGCGGCATTCCAGTCTGGTGCCCTGCCTGATTTCCTCCGCCAGAAATTCGCCGACTCCGCCCAGTGCCTTATGACCGAAACCGTCTACGGCCTGGCCCCGGACAAATTCGCCGCTTCCGGCCGGCTTGGCGCCTTCCGCCACCAGGATGATGTCATAGCGGGCACCGGCGTTTCTCCCTTCCACAACCAGCCTGTTCACCTTCTCCAGGGAAAAATTATACTCTGGAATCAGTATGATATACGCTCCGCTGGCTTCGCCCCCCTCCAGTGCCAGCCAACCGGCGTGCCGGCCCATCGTTTCCACGACGAATATGCGCTGGTGAGAGCCGGCTGTGGTCCTGAGCCGGTCTACTTCTTCCGTAATGACACTGACCGCGGTTTCAAAGCCCAGGGTGTAATCAGTCTCGGCGAGGTCTTTGTCAATCGTCTTGGGAATACCGACGACGTTGACACCGGACTGGCTTAACCTGAGCGCCACTCCCAGGGTGTCATCCCCACCAATAGCGATTATCACATCCAGGCCGAGTCTTTCGATATTGTCCAGCACCGTCTGTGAACGGTCATTTTCCGGATTATACGGGTTGGTGCGGGACGTCCCCAGGAAGGTGCCGCCGTACCGGTCCCAGGTCCTGACTTTTTCCTCGCTCAACGGCATTATCTGGCTGTCCGGATTAATCAGCCCCCTCCAGCCGTTCCGGATACCCAGCACCTCATACTGAACGCCTCTTTCCTGTTCCAGATACTCATTGAGCGCGGTTTTCACCACCCACTTCATGGCCGGGTTCAGGCCGGCACAGTCCCCACCGCCGGTTAGTATTCCTATTCTGACTTTACTCATATCTGTAAATTATATGGTCAGTAACGCTGAATGTCAACGTACGCAGCCACGGAAAGCATCCAGGAGTTCATTTCCCCATTCGTTTCCCTGCCCGTTTGCCATTTACGGCCGTTTAACCTATCATCAGATACGGGGGAAAGGGCATGCTCATACTGGGACATGCCGGCATAACGCTGGGTTCAGCGGCACTGCTGAACGGTATCTTCAGCGAAGTTTATGCCCGGCGAAGAAAGGTAAATCAGCCTCTGGCGCCGCGGCGGCGCCCGGATGGCTGGTTTGTTTCCCTGGCGAGACGAGCCGATATACGGTTCCTTCTACTGGGTTCGCTGCTGCCGGATATAATCGATAAGCCGGCGGGGCAGGTCCTGTTCCGGGGTACTTTCAGCAACGGGCGGATTTTCAGCCATACACTGGTCTTCTTTATCCTGATAACCCTGGCCGGAGTCTATCTTTCCCGCCGCCACGGCAAAAGCTGGCTGCTGGCGGGTGCTTTCGGCGTTTTTACCCATCTCGTTTTCGACCAGATATGGGAACTCCCGGAGACCTTTTTCTGGCCGCTTTACGGCTTTTCCTTTGCCCGGGTGGACCTGACCGGCTGGACCGGCAGCGTGTTTTATGCCTTGCTGCACAGCCCGGAGGTCTATGTCCCGGAAATCATCGGCGGGATAATCCTGTTAATTTTTGGCGGAACGCTGTGGCGCAGGCGTGGCACAGGAGCCTTTCTAAGAGACGGCAGCATTAAAGATATCTAGGCGGTGAAGGCCGCCGCGTATGATATAATGAGGCCGAAGCGGACTTTAAGGATGTGCCCGTACCATGAGAATGAAGTTACAGGCCGGTCTCTTGCCCCTGAACATCGGCGCTGTTCTGCTCGTCCTGATGATTACCCTGGTGCCTGCCACTCCCCTGCGGCTGGTGCTGGGTCTGCCCTTTTTGCTGCTCTTTCCCGGCTACGCCCTGATGGCTGCCCTATTCCCCCGCAATAACCAGCTGGACGCGGTAAAGCGGGCCGCGTTTTCCGTGGCGTTTTCTATAGCCATCGTCTCGCTTACCGGTCTGGCGCTTAGCTACACTCCCGCAGGCATCAGCCTGTACTCCGCTCTGGCTTCAGTGAGCGCTTTCATATTTGCGGTGTCTGTGTTCGCCTGGCACCGGCAGCGCCGACTGGCCCCGGCGGAAAGGTTCAGGCTATCTTTAAGCGTGAGCGATATCCTGGGGAACGAGGCCGGCACCGACCGCCGTCTGTCCGTACTGCTGGGCATAGCCATCCTGGCCGCGTTGAGCGCCTTCTTGTTTGCCGCGGCCTTCCCCAGGACAGGCGAACGGTTCACCGAGTTCTATGTCCTGGGTCCGGAGGGGGCCGCGGCAAATTATCCGCGAGAGCTGGAGGTGGGTGAAGCAGTCAGTGTGACTATCGGCATCATCAACCGGGAGCACGAAACGGCAAGCTACCGGCTGAAAGTGACCGCGGACGGGACGGAGCAGAAAGAAATCGGCCCGGTGGTGCTCGACCACGGAGTGAAGTGGGAAGACGAGGTTACTTTTTCTTTCCCCCGCGCCGGTGAAAATCTGAAAGTAGCCTTCCTCCTTTACCGGAACGGGGAAAGAGCACCGTACCTGGAGTCCATTCACCTGCGGGTCAACGTAAAGGAGAAAACCTGAACAAACGGCCTCTTTCCGGGCGCCAGGAAAAGGCTTTCCATTGCCCTTTTCCAGCCGGTTCAGGTATAATCCTCTCTGGAAGCTTGTGCCCCTGTAGCTCAGAGGATAGAGCAGCGGTTTCCTAAACCGCGTGTCGTGCGTTCGAGTCGCACCAGGGGTACCACTTTTTGAAGCTAAAACCTGTTGTTTTGAGGGTTCCCATACTATACATAATTCGCCATTGCTACTAATTTGCTACTAATTTATTTTTTAACGGTCTCTTTTTCGTTACGGTTTATAAGCCTGTCAAAACCTATAGCGGCTGCCTCCTGCAGTCCTGGGGATACATGGCTGTAAAGATCCAGGGTTGTCGAGATGGTAGCGTGCCCCAGCCTTTCTTGGACTATCTTCGGATGCACACTTTGTTTAAGTAATAAAGAGGCATGGGTATGCCGTGCGTCATGCAACCGTATGTGGCTGAGTCCAGTTCGCTTTACCAGCTTGGCCCATGCGTGGCTTATCGTATCCGGTAATAGAGGTTTGCCCTCATGATCGCTGAATCTGAATATCAGGTCATCTTCTTTAAGCGGCATCCCTGATTGCGTCTCTTGCTTGTCCTTGTGCTCTTGTAACAAAAAGGCAGAAGAGGGTGGCAACGACACCATGCGGCGAGCTTTGGCCGTCTTGGGATTTCTAAAG
>CAZTMR010000025.1:0-19803 GCA_964615345.1 uncultured Dehalococcoidaceae bacterium
AGCCTTCCATACTCTCTCTTTAAGACCCCCTTTTGTCAGTTTACTAGCTTTCCAGACGTTACCGGAAAGGAAACAGGCCCGCCCGGGAACGTCATCCGGCGTCCGGGCCGGACGCCGGGAAAGATAAAGAGATACCGGCACCGTCTACCATATCCGCGTACGTATAGACTACTGTTTTCCTGATGAAAATCGCGTGAAAAAAGGGGGCAGAAAAATGAAAAATACGTGAAAATTACCCGCCTGGGCCGTGGCCGCCGCGCCGGGGCGGCGCCCGGTTTTCTGCCTAGGCAGCGGCGGTAAACATATAGCCGATGCCGGGCTTGGAGATGATGTGTCTGGGGTGGTGGGGGTCATCCTCCAGCTTCTGGCGCAGGTGACGGACATACGCCCGCAGGTATTCCAGTTCTTCCTGGTACTCGCTGCCCCAGACCCGGGTGAGCAGGTCCCGGTGCAGCATCACCCTGCCGGCGTTACTTACCAGATGATAGAGCAGCTTGTACTCAGTGGCGGTGAGGCTGACTTCCCGGCCCCTTACCGTAACCCGGTGCTGTACGAAATCGACCGAGATATCATCGCCGGTGAAAGACTGAGGGGCCGCTGTTTCTTCAGCGGCCCCGGAACGCCGCAGCACGGCTTCTATCCGGGCGAGCAGCTCCGGCACGCTGAACGGCTTGGTCAGATAGTCATCGGCTCCCAGCTTCAAGCCTTTTACTTTATCCGTATCTTCCACCTTGGCGGTGAGCATAATGATGGGCGTCCTGGAAAACTCCCGGATGCGGCGGCAAAGCTCGTAGCCGTCGGTCCCGGGCAACATTATGTCCAGTATAATCAGGTCAGGCGTTTCCAGGCTTATCTTCTCCAGAGCCGAGGCCGCGTCCAGGGCCACCGACACCCGGTTACCCTCTGACTCCAGGTTAACCCTGACCAGCTTGATTAACTGGGGGTCATCATCAACCAGCAGGATGGTGTTTTTCTGCTTCATAATCAATCATTTTTTACTTCGCGGGCAGGCTCCTTATCGTCCGGCGCGGGGTCCCGCGGCAAGCTGAAGTAAAAAGTGCTTCCTTTTACCGGCCGGCTTTCCACCCATACCCGGCCGCCATGGGCCTCCACGTGTCCCCTGGTGATGGAAAGGCCGAGTCCGCTGCCGGAGGTACCCCGCGTCAGCGGATTATCCACCCGGTAAAACCGTTCGAAAACCCGTTCCCGGTGCTCCGGCGGGATGCCCACCCCACTGTCACTGACGCTGACCCGCACTTCTCCGTCCGCGAGCGCGCCAGCGATAATAATCTCTCCACCTTCCGGCGAGTACTTTATAGCATTTTCTACCAGGTTACGCAATACCTGCTCCACGAGGCGCTGGTCAGCTTCCACTACCGGGAAGGCGGGGGGAAAATCAACATTCACCCGGTGGTTTTTCAGCCTCAACGCCAGGTCCTCGACGACTTTCCGCGCCAGCCTGGGAACCAGCACCGGCTCTTTTTCCAGCTTCAGAGCGCCCGCCTCCAGCTTGGCCGATTGCAGCAGCTTATCGATGAGGTCGCGCAGTTCGTCGGTCTTTTCATCGACAATCTGGAGGAACTCCCGCTGAGTTTCCCGGTCCCAGGTAACATTCTTGCGGAGCAGTGACGTCGAATATCCCTTGATGAGGGTCAGCGGCGTTCTCAATTCGTGTGAGACGGAAGAGATAAACTGTGACCGGAGGCGGTCTGCCTCATGGAGGGCGTGGGCTTCTTCCGCTTCCCGGGTGAGTTGCGCCCTCTCGATGGCGATGGCGATGTAGTCAGCGATAGTCTGCAACAGCCTGCCGTCAGAATCAGAGAAGGCCCGGGAGTCTTTGAAGCTCATCATTATCAGGCTTCCCCGGTAGCGGTTCCGGTGCACTACCCCGGCATTGATTGAGCTGCGGACGCGCGACGCCAGCTCCCCGTAGCGGAGGAAAGCGCCGGCGGCTTCTTCGGCCATATCTTTCGTCGCGCCCCTGCTTTTTGCCGGTTCCGGGCTTTCCGCAGCCGGTTGATAAACGAAGCCGTCAAGCGGCTCCTTATCCAGGCCCACGACGCATTGCACCCGCAGACCGTCCGGCCCGGCGTCCTCCAGGAGCAATACCCCGGCATCCGATCCGGCAATAATTTCCACCGCCTTGGCCACCACGGCGTCCAGGAGGTCAGGCAAATCAGAGGCGGAGGTCAGGATTTCCGATACGGAAAGCAGAGAGGCCAGTTCTGCCGTTTTCTGCTCCAGGTCCCCGTAGGAGGTCTTCAGCTTTACCCGCATATCATCGAGAGTCTGCGCCAGTATGCCCACCTCGTCTTTTCCCGGCGTGGTCACCGGGCTGACCAGGTCACCTTCGGCTATTTTGCGCGAGGCGGCGGTTAACGCCCGGATGCGGCTGCCGATATCACGGGTGGTTACGGCGACGAAAGCCAGGGCGATGGTGGCCAGACCCACGCCGAAGAGAAGCAGATTCCGGCGGAGCGCGTTGGTGGGCGCCAGGGCTTCTCTTTCCGCCTGCCGGATAACCACCCCCCACCGGGCGCTGGAAAGCGGCACAAAGGCCAGCACATCCCGTTTCTCCACTCTCTGTCCGGCCTCGTGGCAGGTATGACAGACACCGCGGGTGGGTTCTCCGGCGCTGATAAGGGCGGCAAAACGGCCGGAGTGGTCGCTTTTTTCGAATGGAGACAGGCTCGGCCCGGGTTCCGTCCGGCTGACCACGATGCCGTTCTGGTCAACAATCTCCACGTAGCCGGTCTCGCCCAGCCTTATCGGCCGGACGAAGCCGCCGATACCTGACTTCGCCAGGTCAATGGCCACGGCAAGAACACCGCCACCCGCCCCGTTTTCACCGGTCCGGCTGGCCAGGAAAACCACCGGCGCCCCGGTCACCGGCGCCGGTGCCATCCCGGAAATACCGGTGCTCCCTTCAGAGACCAGCCGGAGGATGTCCGGATAGTCACTGATTCCGGTACCGGTTACCGCTGGCACTCCGGGCTGGCTCCACGCCAGTCTGCCGGCAGGGTCAAAGTAATAGACGCCGTGGGTATAGATTGATAAGCGGGAATAAATATTTTGCAGCGCCGTCACCTGTTTTTCCAGGTGCTCTTTTTCTCCGGAGCCCACCTCGCGGGCGGTATTCTCCAGTTCGCCCAGAGCGTGTTCCAGCGCCTCGTCCACGTAATCCGCCACCAGGCGGGCCGTGGTCAACCGGTCCCGGAGCATGGTTTCCGTGGCCTCGTTTACCGCTCTCATCCCCAGGGAGCTGAAGATACCGACCCCGAGAAGCAATCCCAGCGTGGTCAGCAGGGTGATTTTTTTCCCCAGGGTCAGGTTGGTCAGGAACCTCAACGTTCAGCTCTCCGCAAGCGCTTGTCCGGCGCGAGTTTCGTCCGGAAAACAAAGAAAAAATATGTCACTTCTATTTCAAGTATAGGAGATTGGATATACGAAGACAAGCAGGCTCCGGGGCGCGGCAAGCCGCCGGTTAGACGTACCGGCCCACCGCGCCGGCTACCGCCCGCAGCTCTTCCATCAGGTCACTGAAACTGGAAAGCGTCAGTGACTGAAGTCCGTCCACAAGCGCTTCCTTGGGATTGGGGTGGACTTCCACCAGAATGCCATCAGCGCCGGCGGCCACCGCCGCCCGGGCGATGGCCGGGACCAGGGAGTAATGGCCGGCGGCGTGGCTGGGGTCCACAATTACGGGCAGGTGACTGACGCTTTTGACTATGGGCACTGAGGATATATCCAGGGAGAAGCGGGCGCTGTCCTCAAAAGTCCGGATGCCTCTCTCGCACAGAATAACCTGGCTGTTGCCCTCCGCCAGGAGGTAATCAGCGGCGGTGAGCCACTCGGTGACGGTGCAGGAAAAACCGCGCTTCAGGATAACCGGACTCCGGCTCTTGCCCACCGCGGTCAGCAGAGCGAAGTTCTGCATATTACGGGAGCCGACCTGTAAAATATCTACGTAGGCTGACACCAGCGCCACGTCATGAGGGTCAACCACTTCAGTGACTACCGGGATGGCATATTCTTCCCTGACGCGAGCCAGCAGCTCCAGGCCGGCTTTCTCCAGCCCCTGAAAGCTGAATGGTGAAGTGCGCGGTTTGAAGGCGCCGCCGCGCAGGATACTCGCCCCGGCCGCTTTTACCGCCCCGGCGGCCTCCGTTATCTGGGCTTCGTTCTCGACGGCGCAGGGGCCGGCAATGACGATGACGCGCTTGCCTCCCACCTCCACGCCGCGGACAGATACCCGGCTGTCCCCCGTCTTGAACTCGCGGGAGCTGAGCTTGTACGGCTTCATTATCCGGGTGACGCTTTCCACGCCGGGGAGCACGGCAAAAATATCCGTGGGCACCTGCCCGGTATTGCTTCCGAGGATGGCAACCACGGTCTTGTCCGTACCCAGGTTAAGCTGCACGTCAAAACCGAGCGCTTTGGCCCTCTCCACCACGCCGTCCACGTCTTCCCGGGCGGTGCCGGTCTTCATTTCAACAATCATCTTCTTTTCTCACCTTGCTTATTGTGCCGGGTAATCTCTCCCGCCACCCATTCTTTATTCAAGCTGCTGGCACACTCCGCCTTTCGGGTCAAACCGGTTGTCCGGTCAGAGCCGGCGCATCACCCGCTCCGCGGCTTCCAGCGTCCGGGCCACGTCTTCCGGAGTGTGCGCCGGGCTGATGTAAAAACGGCCCCCGAACATCAGCAGGATGCCTTCTTCAGCCATCAGCTCCGCCCAGCGCCGTTCTTTCTGCATATCCACCCCGGCAAAGTCCCGCACCGTGTAGGCAGCCTCTTTGTCCGTCTCCATAAACCGGGTAATGAAGACACCCCGGGTACCCTGGATGAACAGGGGAATACCCAGCCTCCGGCTGATTTCCCGCAGTCCGTCCGTGAGCTGTTTCTGGGTAAGGTCAACCTGCCGGTAGAAGGCGCCGTCATCACTTTCCAGAATCCGGATACTGGCCAGGGCGGCGGCCAGCCCCAGAGGATAGCGGCCGAAGGTCCCCCCGGAGACCACCTTTTTCTCCAGGATGAGGTCCATCAAATGGCCCTTCCCGGCGAAGGCGGCCAGCGGAAGCCCCCCGGCCACCGCCTTGCCGAAGGTGGCAATATCCGGAGTAACCCCGAGCATTCCCTGGGCGCTGTTGAGGGCCACCCGGAAACCGGTGATGACCTCATCAAAGCAGAGGACGGCGCCGTAATCGTCGCAGAGCTGCCGCACCTTCTCCAGGTATCCCGGCCGGGGCGGGCAGCAGCCGGCGTTGCAGAGAATCGGTTCCATAATGACCAGCGCCACCTCGTCCCCGTATTTGCGGAGCGTTTCTTCCAGGATACCGGCATCATTCCAGGGCAGGAGGAAGCTCTGCGCCAGGTCATCAGCGTATTTCCCTTCCGCTTCCAGGGACTGCCGGCTCGCCGCCGGGAACGGCTTTCCGGCGGGGGCTTCTTCCACCGTTCCGCCCATAATATTATCGCACCAGCCGTGGTAATGCCCTTCGAAGCGGATGAAGCGACGCCGGCCGGTAGCGGCGCGGGCGAGGCGGAGGACCATCTGGACGGTCTCCGTGGCGGTGGGGTTGGAGTGAAACTTATCGGCGCAGGGTACGTGCCGGACAAACTTTTCCGCCAGTTCCACTTCCAGAGCGGACTGCTGGTAAACGGTTGAGTTCAGTGACCATAAAGCGTCCAGCTGGTCTTTCAGGGCCTGGACCAGCCGGGGCTCGCTGTGCCCGAAGATAAGCGGCCCCGCCGAAAGGACGAAATCGATGTATTCCTTACCATCGGCATCCCGGAGATGGGCTTTTTCTCCCCGGACCATAAACCGGGGAGCGAAGCCGGCACCGGGGAGATTGGTATGCGCTCCGGCCAGCACCTGCCGGGCTCGCGCCAGTAATGCCTGGTTTGACATTTCCCTGCCCTCCTTTGACCGGATTTTACACGGCGACAGGACGATAAAACAAGGTTTTCCGTGCAGCGCAACCGCGGCATTCCCTGGCCGTCCGGCTATTCTTCGAAGTCGATAAGGCCCTTGCGCAGGGCGTATTTAGTCAGGTCTTCACGCCGGGTCAAACCAAGCTTGTGCATCACCGACTGGCGGTGCTTTTCCACCGTCCGGATACTCAGGAAAAGAGTATCCGCCATCTCCCGGTTTGTCCGTCCGGCGGCTGCCAGCCGCAACACCTCTTTTTCCCGCCTGGTCAGTCCTTGGTATTTTTCGTCTTCCGGCCCGTCCGCGCCGGCCACCAGCGGCTCCAGCAGCACCCTGGTTATCGCCGGGGAAAGGAAGACCTCCCCGTGGCGCACCGTCTGGATGGCGTAAAGCAGCTCGTAGGGCGGCGCCCCTTTGAGCAAATAGCCGGAGGCCCCTGCCCGGAGCACGGGGAAGAAAAATTCGGCGTCATCGTGCATGGTGAGGACAAGGATAATGGTCTCCGGCCGCTGTTCTTTTATCCCGCGGGTGGCTTCGATTCCGTTCATCCCCGGCATGGCAATATCCATAAGCACTACTTCCGGTCCGAGCTGAACGGTCTTCTCGATGGCTTCCTCGCCTCCGGACGCCTCCCCTACTACCTCGATATCCGGCTGGCCTTCCAGCAACGACCGTATCCCCGCCCGGACGATACCGTGGTCATCAACAATCAGTACGCGCAGTTTGGCCATTTTCAGGCGTTCTCCGTTGGAATTTGCAGTTTAATCCGGGTGCCGCCGCCCGGGCTGGATTCAATGCTCAAGGTGCCGCCGACGATGGTCACTCTTTCCCGCATACCGCGCAACCCCCAAGATTCCGGTGAAGCAAAAGCCGCCTCAACATCAAAGCCCCTGCCGTTATCCTCGATGATGGTGGTCAGCACCGAGTTCCGGGTGGACACATCAATTTTCACCAGGGAGGCCTCGGCGTGGCGGACGATGTTGGTCACTGCTTCCTGGATAATCCGGAACAGCGTTATCTCTACCTGAGGGGAGAGCCTCCGCTTCACCCCGGAGAAATTCAGGTGCAGCTTGATTTTTTCCGTTTCCAGTCGGCGTTTGATATAGGAACGCAGCGCCGGCACCAGGCCCAGCTGGTCAAGCACTTCCGGACGGAGGTCATATATCAGTTTGCGCAGTTCCGCCAGGGTCTGCGCCGCCAGGGAATGGGAACGGGACAGCTCTTCAGTGGCCTCCGTGGCGCCGTCCGGCAGCGCTTCAATTGCCTTGCTAATCTCCGTCATCAGCATTGATAGAGACTGGCCGGCTTCATCATGCAGCTCCCGCGCTACCCGGCGCCGCTCTTCTTCCTGCGCCGAGATGAGGCTTTCCAGTAGCTGGCCGCGCACCACTGCCATCTGCCGCACCTGCTGCGTTCTTTCTTCCACCCTTTGCTCCAGTTCCGTCTTGGAATCTTCCAGCGCGCCGGCATATTGCTCCACGCGCTCCGCCATTTCATTGAAAGTACGCGCCAGCATGCCTACCTCGTCGTTTCGCTCCACCTCGGCCCGGGCGCGGAAATCGCCCCGGGCGAGACGCCCGGCGGTGGCGGACAGCTTGGACAGGGGGCTCATCACTGCTGACCGGAGCATAAAAGCCAGCGCCGCTCCCACGGCGGTGAAAGTAAGCCCGCCAATCAGCACCATGATTAATATCTGGTTGCTTATCTGGTCATCAATCGAGCTCCGGTTCAGCCCGATTTCGATAGCACCCAGGATTTCTTTCTCGGTGCCGTGACAGCTCTGACACTCATTTTTATTAACTACCGGGTAGATGACGCTAAGTTCGCTCTGACCATACCGTTCCTCGAACCTGGTTACCTTTTCTCCCCCGGCCAGCACCCGGGAGACCTCGGGGTCAGCCCCGACCGTGCCAATCTCAGAAACATCACCGGAAGCGAATATCTTCTGCTCGGCGGAAACAATCGTTATTTCATTGACAAAGTCTCTGGACGCGTAACTGGCGATAACGTCCTGGACGTGCTCCGGATTGCCTGACGTCATCTCGTGTTCCAGGGATTCCCGGAGTATCTCGGCCACCGTTACCGCCGATTCCTCATACTGAGCGATAGCTGCCTGCTGCTGGAAGCGGAGCATAACAGAAGCCCCGGCAATGCCGACCACCAGCAGAATGATAAAGATAAACAGGGTTATCTCGTACTGAAGTCTCATCTTGTTTTCCGGTACGCAGCGCCTGTCCGCGATACGCAGGCCTGTTCCCGGGAAAAGTCCTTCCCTGACCGTCTACTCGCCGGGTCAAGCCGAGCTTGTGCCTCACCGACTGGCGGTGCTTTTCCACCGTCCGGATACAGGGTCTGGCGGGCCACCAGTCACGGTATCACTGGTATAAGTATATGATAGCACGCTTCCCCGGACAAGTTCAGGGCTTTTCCCGCCGGCAAACGGGGCGGATCCAGCAATAACGCCCTTTACGGATGGCGGGTTTGGCATTATAATTAGGGAGCAGGTCTTGATTTCAGGAAACGCAGCCGGAGGTGAAGCTTGGTGATAATATATATAACCTCTCCAGATGAGGCGGCCGGGAAAACCACCCTTGGCGTGGGCATAGGCAGAAAGCTAACCGCCGACAGGAAGAACGTGGGCTATCTGAAGCCGGGCGGCAGTAACGGTGACGCCGCTTTTATGAAACAGGCGCTGGCCCTGACCGAACCGGCGGACTCTCTGTGTCCGGCAGAGGACAAGGTAAAGGAGGCCTTGAGCAAAATCGGCGCGGATAAAGACGTCGTTATCATCGAAGGTAACAGTGAAACGGCGGTGACGGATGTGCCAGGGGCCATAGTAATACTAGTGGGTGATTTTTCCAGGCCGGAATCTTCTTCCCGGCTTCTGAAAGAGGGCCAGGTAATGGGTGAAAGTCTGGTGGGGGCAGTGCTGAACAAGGTGCCGAAAAGTCAGCTAAAAGAGGTGACGGAAGAGACTTCCGCCGCTTTCCGGGAGGCAGGGGTCCCGCTGCTCGGGGTATTGCCTGAAGACAGGACCCTGCTATCACTGACGGTGGCCGAACTGGCCGATGCCGTGCAGGGGAAAATTCTGAACAGCCCGGAAAAGTCCGCCGAGGTGGTGGAAAACCTGATGGTGGGAGCGATGAGCGTGGACTCCGGGGTTGACTACTTCGGACGCAAAGCGAATAAAGCAGCGGTAGTCAAGGACTACCGCCCGGATATGCAGATGGCGGCGCTGGAAACTCCGCTGCGGTGCCTGGTGGTCAGCGGCAAGGCGACACCGATAGATTATGTCCGGTACCGGGCCGAAGACAAAGCCGTGCCCATCGTCTTAACCGAAAGCGGCACCGACGACATAGTGGCGGGCATTGAAGAAGCGCTGGGGCGGGCCAGATTCAGCCAAGAAAAGAAGCTGAAACGGGTGGCCGATATCATCGGGCAGAACCTGAACTTTCCGGAACTGTACCGCGGGCTGGGTCTGGGCTAGAAATCAGGGATAATCCGGGAAGAAAGGTGTTCCGGCATGGGGAACAAGGCGGTGAGACAGACTTACGCTTCGGCGGGAGTTGATATCGACGCCGCGGCCAGGGCCAAGGAACTTATCGGGAAACAGGCCCGTTCTACCCGGGGTCCGGAGGTGCTGGGTGCAGAGGGTTTCTTCGGCGGGCTTTTTGAGCTCAAAGGTTACCGGCAGCCGGTGCTGGTCTCCAGCGCCGACGGAGTGGGCACCAAGCTCAAGATAGCCGCCGCCCTGAACAGACATGACACCATCGGCATAGACTTGGTCAATCACTGCGTCAACGACATCCTCACCTGCGGCGCGGAGCCGCTCTTCTTCCTCGATTACATCGGTACCGGCCGGCTGGTGCCGGAGCGGATGGGAGAAATCGCCTCCGGGCTGGCGCGGGCCTGCCGGGAGGCAGGCTGCGCGCTTATCGGCGGAGAGACCGCCGAGATGCCGGGCCTGTATGCCGGGGAAGACTATGACCTGGTGGGTTTCATCGTCGGGGTGGTGGAAAAGGAGCGGCTGACCGCCGGAGAGGAAATCCGGGCCGGGGACGCCATACTGGGCCTGCCAGCCAGCGGGCTGCACACCAACGGCTATTCCCTGGTGCGCCGCATTTTTCCTGCCGATGAGCTAAACCGGCACCAGGAGACGCTGGGACGGACACTGGGAGAAGAGCTGCTGGAACCGCACCGCTGCTATTATCACCAGCTCAAGGCGCTGCTACCCCGAATCAAGGGGGTGGCGCACATCACCGGCGGAGGCATCATTGATAACGTACCGCGGGTACTGCCGCCGGGGCTGGCGGCAAAGTTCAGTCAGCGAGCCTGGACGGTACCCCCGATTTTCCGGCTGATACAGGAGCGGGGTAATGTCCAGCGGGAGGAGATGTACCGGGTTTTCAATATGGGCATCGGGATGGCGGTGGTCTGTTCTCCGGAGGACTCGGAAAAACTCCTTCCGGCGCTGCCGGGGGCAGGGAAGGTGGGGGAGGTGGTACGGCAGGCGGGAGCGAAGAGAGTTGTTATCGAATAGCACCAAAAGTAGGAAAAAGTGAAGCCCTGATATACTTTTCGGGAGTTCCGGACTGAGTTCCCCTTCCTCAGCAAAGAGGGAGTACCGGGATGAGGTGGACGGAAAGGCGAGGGGGGGGGTCGCTTACACAGAGGAGGGAATTAATGCGCGCCATTATCAGTGTATCGGATAAAACGGGTGTAGCCGATTTCGCCCGGGAGCTGAACGGGCTGGGCTACGAGGTCTTCAGCACCGGCGGCACCAAAAAGGCAATCAGCGAGGCAGGTGTGCCGGTAAAAAGCGTTTCCGAGATAACCGGTTTCCCGGAAATCCTGGACGGGCGGGTGAAAACGCTGCACCCAAAGGTCCACGGCGGTCTGCTCGCCAGGCGGGACCTGCCCGCCCAGATGAAGGAGCTGGCGGAGAACGAAATCGAGACCATCGACCTGGTGGCGGTCAACCTCTACCCCTTCGTGCAGACGGTGGCCGGAGAGGGGGTAACCATCGAAGAGGCGCTGGAAAACATCGATATCGGCGGGCCGACGATGGTCCGCGCCGCGGCCAAGAACTTTCCCGGGGTTACCGTGGTGGTGGACCCGGCCGATTATAAAGTAGTCGTGGAAATGCTGAAAGCAGGAGACTTACCCGCAGCGGAGCGCCGGCGGCTGGCGCAGAAAGCCTTTCAGCACGTGGCGCTGTATGACACGGCCATTGCCCGGTATCTCCGGCGGGAAGAAGAGGGCTTTCCGGAAGAGATGACGGTGGGAATGACGAAACGTTACGGGCTGCGCTACGGGGAGAACCCGCACCAGATGGCCGCCTTCTACGCCGAACAGGCGGTGGGAGCGGCGCCGGACACGGGCATTACCCGGGCAGAACAGCTCGGCGGGAAAGAGCTTTCTTTCAACAACATCCTGGACGCAGACGCCGCCTGGAGCGTGGTTATCGACTTTTCGGCGCCGACGGTGGCGGTTATCAAGCACACCAATCCCTGCGGCCTGGCCTCCCACCGCGATATTGCCGAGGCCTATCGGCGGGCGCTCAGCGGCGACCCGGTAGCCGCCTTCGGCGGCATTGTGGCGGTCAACCGGCCAGTGGACCTGGCCACCGCCGAAGAAATAAGCCAGACCTTTTACGAGATTATCATCGCTCCCGGATACGAGCCGGAAGCCCTGGCGCTACTCCGGCGCAAGAAAGACCTGCGGATACTGGAAACCGGACTGCCGGAGACCTACGGCGTCTCCCACCAAGGATACCTCGATTTCCGGAGGGTCCGGGGCGGCTTCCTGGTGCAGAGCTCGGACTCCCTGGCGGAGGACAGCGTGCAGCTCAGGACGGTAACCAGGAGGGAACCGACCGCGGACGAGGTGGCGGACCTGCTTTTTGCCTGGCGGGCGGTGAAGCACGTGAAGTCTAACGCCATCGTGCTGGCCAGAGACAAGACGCTGGCAGGTATGGGAGCGGGACAGCCCAGCCGGATTGTCAGCGCCCGGGTGGCCGCCGAAAAGGCGGGAGAAAAGACCGCCGGCAGCGTGCTGGCCTCGGACGCGATGTTCCCCTTCCCGGACGTGGTGGAAGCGGCGGCCGAGGGCGGGGTAACCGCCATCATCCAGCCCGGCGGCTCAATACGGGATGAAGAGTCCATAAAAGCCGCCGATAGTCACGGCATAGCCATGGTCTTTACCGGCGTGAGGCATTTCAGGCATTAGGCCGGAGTGAGGTGAAATATGGCCAACGTAGTATTAGTTATCGATATGCTCCGGTGCTTCCTGGAGGAAGGTTATCCGCTATACGGAGGAGAAAACGCGCGCCGCATCATCCCGAATATCCAGAACCTGCTGGAGCGGGAGCTCGCCGATGGTGCCAGGGTGTTTTTCATCTGTGACCAGCACGATCCGGACGACCTCGAGTTCAAGATGTTTCCCCGGCACTGCGTGGAGGGAACGGAAGAGGCGCAGGTCATCCCGGAACTATCCGGCTATCCGGGCGAGTTTATCGGCAAGAAGCGGTACAGCGGCTTCTTCAACACGCCTCTGGAGGCAAGATTGAAAGAAATCCAGCCGGAGAGAATAATCGTCTGCGGGGTGCTCACCAACATCTGCGTGATGCACACCGTGGCCGACGCGCGCAATCGTGACTACCCGGTGGAGGTGCCGGTCAACTGCGTGGCTTCCCCGGACCCGGAAGCGCACCGCTTTGCCCTGGACCACATGGAGAATATCCTGGGGGCAAAACTGACCGGGAAGTCATCATGAAAAAGCCGGAGTTCATACCCACCGAGGCAGTCCTCTCCGGGGATACGGCGGACATCTACTTCACCCATACCGTGAAGATACTGCGCCGCGAGGGACTCAACCCGGTGGCCACCATGGAGGTCTTCAGCAGCCGGGCGGGGCTGGTGTGCGGCATAGAGGAGGTGAAGGTACTGCTCGACCGGGTGCTGCCCGAAGGTAACCGCGAGGTATGGGCGCGGGAAGAAGGCGGGGAGATGGGGCGGAAGGAAGTGGTGCTGCGCATCACGGCGCCCTACCAGAGCTACGGGCTGTACGAGACGGCGATAATCGGCATCCTGGCGCATTGCAGCGGCTGGGCTACGGCCGCCCGGGAGTGCGTCAGCGTGGCCCGCGGCGTTCCCATTATCAGCTTCGGCGCGCGGCACGTCCATCCGGCCGTGGCCGGCGTAATGGACTATTCAGCGCTGATAGGCGGCTGCGCTGGCTGTTCCAGTTCCGCCGGCGCCAGGCTGGCCGGAATCAAGCCGGCGGGAACCATGCCCCACGCCCTGATTATAGTCATGGGGGACACGGTGCGGGCAACGGTGGCTTTTGACAAACATATGCCGCCGGAGGTGCCGCGCATATCGCTGGTGGACACCTTCAAAGACGAACCCGAGGAGAGCCTGCGGGTGGCGGAGGCTCTCGGCGAGAAGCTGAACAGCGTGCGGCTGGACACTCCCGGGGAGCGGGGGCGGGTTACCATAGACCTGGTGCACGAGGTCAGGGCCAGGCTGGACCTGGCCGGTTTCCGGCACGTAAAGATATTCGCCAGCGGGGGATTTAACCCGGAACGCATCACCGAATTCCTGGAAAACGGCGCCCCCGTGGACGGCTTCGGCGTGGGCAGCTATATCAGCGGCGCCAGGCCGATAGACTTCACCGCGGATCTGCACGAGATAGAAGGCAAACCGGTAGCCAAACGGGGCCGGATTCCCGGCATCACTCCCAACCCCCTGCTGAAGCGGGTAATGCAAGAAAAGCCGGGGAAATAAAGAGAATAAAAGAGCTTCCGCCGTCCTGGTACGGCAGATACCCCGGCATATTCCCCCGGCGGCTTGTAGCTGCTATTGACAAATCAGCTATTTCAGTATATGCTGATTATTGTGATTTACCTGAATAATGTGATGCGGGGTGACCGGAATGCGTAGCAGGGAGAATACTGAATCATCCTGTAACCCGGAAGACGGGGCCCGTTGTTGTCTGGTGGGCATAGTCAGCGTGGACGAGCGGGGACAGATGGTCCTGCCCAAGGAGCTGAGGGAGAAGGCTGGTATCAGGGCCGGAGATAAACTGGCGATAAGCACCGGGGAGAAGGACGGGCGGGTCTGCTGCATTTTTCTGACCCGGGCGGCTGAGCTCGGTGATATGGTGAAGGCAACGCTGGGACCGGTGATGAAGAGCATCGCTTAGTTAGCCGGAAAGAATAAAACAGGGAGGGTTCCGATAATGAAAGAGGAAGAAATCAGGAAAGCGGTAAGAGAGCACTACGGCGGAATCGCCGCGGGAAAGGGTTCGTGCTGCGCGCCAATCGATAAGTGCGGCTGCGGCGGTGAAGCCACGGCGGAAGCCTTAAGCAGGGCAATCGGGTACACGGAAGACGAGCTGACTTCAGTGCCGGAAGGCGCCAATCTGGGGCTCGGCTGCGGAAACCCCACGGCGCTGGCCTCGCTGCGGGAAGGGGAGACGATGCTCGACCTGGGCTCCGGGGCGGGGTTCGATTGTTTTCTGGCGGCGAACCGGGTAGGCGAGAGCGGCCGGGTTATCGGCATCGATATGACCCACGAGATGCTCCAGAAAGCCCGGGAAAACACCGGCAAGGGCGGCTATCAGAACGTGGAGTTCCGGCTCGGGGAGATTGAAAATATCCCGGCGGCGGACAATTCCGTGGATGTGGTCATTTCCAACTGCGTCATCAACCTTTCCCCGGACAAGGGAAGGGTCTTCAGCGAATCTTTCCGGGTGCTGAAGCCGGGCGGCCGGCTGATGGTATCGGACATCGTCCTGATAAAAGAGCTACCCGATTTTCTGCGGGACTCCATCGCCGCGTATGTCGGCTGTAGTTCCGGGGCGCTGCTGAAGGAAGACTACCTGGAGACGATAAGGCGGGCCGGCTTCGGAGAAATCAGCATCCTGGAGGAAACCACCTATCCGATCAAATCAATTATTGAGGACCCGGCGACGCAGACAGCTATCGATGAGCTAGGGCTGACCAAGCTCGGACTGACCCGGGAGATAATCGAGGAAAGCACCCCCTCCGTGGTCAGCATCAAGGTACAGGGGATAAAGCCGGGCTAGGTAGTTCTCAACTCCGCCGGAATGCCAGCCGCAAGACCTGCTGCGTGTCCGGGGTAACCTTCACCCGCTCGTCAAGGCGCCAGCCGACCACCCACAGGATATGCCCGGGCGAGCAAACGATGGGAATACGGTCACGCCAGGCGCCGGGGATACGGCTGTCAATCATAAACATACCCAGCTTCTTGGTCTGCGCCATCCCCAGCGGCTGGAAACGGTCTCCGGCCCGGCGCGGGCGCACCGTCAACTGTCTGCCGGTCTTAGCCAGGTCAAAACAGGCGGTGAAACCGCTGTCCGCATCGTTCATCTCTTCCCGGCCGAGCAATGCCGCTTCCACCCGCCAGCCGGGCAGCTCTGTCTCTCCGGGTATTTCCAGGTGATACTCACCGGCGAGGGGCGGGAACGGGGACAGGGCGGCAGGGTCCGCGCCGAGCAGGTAACGGTCATATTCTATGGTGAAACTCAGGCCGGAGGGCAGGCTGATTTTTTTCCCGGCCGGTTTGTGCAGGGCGGATAACAGGCCATCGATGTGGCGGGTCTCGATGTCTTTGAGGCTCCCCAGCAGCTTCTCGATAGCTATCCGGAGAAGCTGCCGCCGCAGGGCGAGGGGCAGACGGAGAAACTTGCTTCGGTCCAGAACCACCGCGCTCTCTTCCTCCCGGGCGATACCCCGCCATTTCCGCGCCGCCTCTTTTTCCAGGAATGACAGGTCATCCGCGGCGATGCGCGCGGTACGGAGCAGGGCTTCTTTTACCCGGGGGTTATAGCTCTGGAGAAGAGGCACCAGCCGCCGGCGTATGCGGTTCCGCAGCGGCGAGAGCGACAGGTTGGAAGTATCCACGCGGGGAGCGAGCCGGTATTGCCGGCAGTAGGCCTCCGTTTCCGCCCGGTTTACCTCGAGCAGCGGCCGGATTACGGTCAGGCTTTTCTCTCCGGAATGCCACCGGCTGGACGGCTGCAGACCGCGCAGACCGCGGGTGCCGGTACCGCGCACCAGGTGCATCAGCACGGTCTCGATATGGTCGTCCGCAGTATGGCCGACGGCGACGCGGTCAGCGCCGAACGAGGCGGCGGTTTCCGCCAGGAAGGCATACCTGACCTCCCGGGCGGCCTCTTCCGGGGAGAGACGGCGTTCCACCTGATAGGCACGGACATCCCGTGCCTGAATGGTTGCCGGGACATCGAGCCGGCAGGCCAGGTCAGCAACGTAGCGGGCGTCAGCCGCGGACTCTTCTCCCCGCAAACGGTGGTCAAGGTGGGCCAGGCGCAATTTCAGGCCGAGTTCTTCCCGCATCCCGGCCAGGATATGGAGCAGGCAGACGGAGTCCGGCCCGCCGGACACCGCCACCACCAGCTTCTGCCGCCGGGGGAGCAACCGCTGCTCTCGAAGGAACTCCCGTACCCGTTCCGCCAGCCGGGTAAAGTCCTCCGGGTCTTCTTCAGGCGCCATCAGCCACCAGATTCACCGGCCTTTCCCTTGCGGGAAAGACGGACAAGCTCGTAGATACCGCTGGCGGTGAGCACCGAGTTTATCACGATGATAGGCAGCAGATTCAGGACAATACCGTAAACCAGAAAGGAGACCGCCGCTGTCGCCAGCAGTATCTTTACCGCGTAAATATTTCTGAGCAGCATCGAGGCGATGAGGCAGGCACCGGCGAAAAATCCCAGAGCGTCAATAATCATTTTCCCTCCTTTTGGCCGTTATTGCAGCGGGCAAAAGCTATATAGTTTAAGCGCCAGGAGCGCAAACCGGCGTCAGGCCGTCCGCAGGATGAGCCGGGTGCGGTGCAGGGATTCCGGAGGGTCAATAAAGCCGAGGGCGGCGGTCACCTGCTCCGGCCTGCCGGAGCCGCGGCTGCTGCACTGCAGACGCATGCCGATAGCGCAACGGCCGTTGCTGCGTTCGATGAGCCAGACGTCATCCACCAGCGCCCGCAGGTCATACTGGCGCGGTCCGGTATCACGGTAGTGCTGCCAGGGGAGCTTTTCCAGCGAAAGCAGGGCAGAGATATTCGATTCGATATCCGGCGCGGCTTTGTCCGTGGACAGCTCCACCCGGTATTCGGCAAAGCGCACCTGAGATTGCAGAGAGGGCAGCAGCGGCGCCAGCGGGTAGACCTGTAAAATTTGCACCCCGGCCGGCAACTGCTGGCCCACGGCCGAGGCAAAGAAGTGCGGGGAGACCGGCCTTTTCACCAGGATATCCAGCAGTTCCGCCTCGCTGGTGACGCCCACCGCCAGCGGGGCGGCCAGTGACATCCGGGGGTGAGGATTGAACCCCTCGGAGTAGGCCAGAGGTATCCCCGCCCGGCTGAATGCCCGGTACCACAGGCGCATGATGTCCAGGTGAGAGATAAACTTCAGTTCCGGTCCCCGGCTAAATTTGATACGCAGGCGCTGCATAGGCGCTTTCTCCCGGCTTAAGACAAGCTTTCGGAGGTTTTTCCCGGAGCTGCTTCCGGCCGTTTTTCTTTGGTCAGCAGTATCTTGTCTATCTTCAGCCCCCGCATTTCCGTAATCACCAGCTTCATACCCCGGTACCGCAGCTGCTCGTTGGGCTTGGGGATATGGCCCAGCAGGTGCAGAACGAAACCGGCCACCGTTTCATAATCGCCCTCCGGGAGATCCAGCCCCATCTCCTCGTTGACCTCTTCGATGCGCATACCGCCGTCAATCTGGAAGGTATATTCGTTGATTACCTCGTACTCTTTTTCCACCTCGGCAAGCTCGTCCCCCACCGGACCGACGATTTCTTCCACGAGCCGGGTGAGGCTGACAATACCGGCGGTACCGCCAAATTCGTCCACCACCACGCACATCCGGAAGTTCTTGTCCCGCATTTCGGCGAAGAGCTCGTTAATGGGCTTGGTCTCCGGGGCGAAGTAAGCCGGCCTCACCAGCTCATCAATCAGGCTGCGGCCGGTGATGGCGCCTTTTGCCTGCGCCATCAGCACGTCCTTGACGGAAAGAATCCCCACCACGTTGTCCATATTTTCCTGGTACACCGGAAACCGGGAAAGAGGAGATTCGGCATACAGGGTAAGAAAATCCGATATCCGGGAGCCCTCCTCGATACTGACGACGTCCGGACGAGGTATCATTACCTCCCGCACCGGCCGGTCGCCGAACTCGAAGACTTTATGTAACATCTCGGCTTCGGCTTCTTCCACGGTGCCTTCTTTATGCCCCACCGATATCATGGTGCGGATTTCCTCCTCACTGGCCAGCGAACGAGGTACCAGATGCCCGCCGACCATACGGGTGAAGCCGGAAGCAATCCAGCTCAATACGATGACAAAAGGCGTAAACAGCCAGGCAAACATCTCAATGGGACGGGCGAAAAGCAGGGCCAGCCTCTCCGCGTGCCGGGTGGCAATAGTCTTGGGAGTGGTCTCGGCAAAAACGAGGAGGATAAAAGTAACCGCGATGGTAGCGAAAAGGACGCCGCGCTCCCCCCAGAGTTCAATGGCAATGGCGGTGCCCAGAGCGGCCGCCGCCACGTTGACGAAGTTATTGCCCAGCAGGATGGTGGAGAGCAGCTTTTCCGGCCTTCCAATCATACGGGAAACACGGCGGGCGCCCTTGACCCTGTTCTGCACCATACTTTCCATCCTGAATCTCTGGATGGCGATAAAGGCGGTCTCCGAACCGGAAAAAAAGGCGGACAGGACAAGGCAAAGGAAGAACAGGACAAGGTAGATATCAATAGTGGACATTCAGCGCCACTCCGCTCGTGTCATACATCCCTTGTCATAATAATAACACCGAGCCGAGTTAGTGTCAAAAAGAAGCCGGGAAAAGGCTTTTCTATCCGGGGCGGGCTTTCCGTCTCATAATGTCCAGCAGCTTTTCCTGTGCTTCCGGAGACAGGCCGAGGCCGTCTATGCCGGACTCCAGGGCGGCGGCCGCTCCATTCCCGTGAACGTAGCCGTTGGCGCGGGCCACGGCGGTGGAATCAATAAAGTCCGCAAGCTCCGGGTACATGCCACGGAACTCGCCGACGATGTCATCCTGGAGACGCAGGTAAAACTCACCGGCGGGGATGATGTCCGTCTTTATCCCGTCCCTGCCGTCCATTACGGCTTCCTGCCGGGCTTTGCTTTCCAGCGCCAGCCGCCTTTGCTCTTCATCATGGTAAAAAATCGCCGAGCGGTACTGGCGGGAAAAGGAGGTGCGGGTGGCATCATGGCTGTCCCAGAAGATTTCCAGTAAATCAGAGTAAGTTATCTGCGCCGGGTCATACTCTATCTGAACCGTTTCACTGTGGTCGCCGATGTTCTCGTAAGTGGGGCCAGCGCTGCTTCCGCCGGCATAGCCCACGCGCGTCCTTACCACACCCGGAATACTCCCGAACCGGGAGTCAGGGCCCCAGAATCAGCCAAGGGCGAAAGTAGCCGTCTCCGTCCGGGCCGGCTGCTCCGCATCCAGGGGTGGAATTTTTCCCGCCGGCTTCAGGCCGGTTGCTATCTCCTGGTCCTTCATCACTACCTCTCCTTCCGGCGCCTCACAGACAACCCCGGACGCATCTTCAGCCTCTGCCTGGCTGTTGAAACGGGCAGAAAGACCGACGCCGAGACCGCCGGCAAGCAGCCCGAACAGAATAACCGGCAATATGATTTTATAAGCACTGGAACTCAACTTCATAACAACCTTAATTTTAAAGTAGAGGGCAGCACTATTCAGTGACTTTTATCTCACCCGGAGAGAAACTAATAATCCGTCCCCCTTGGAGGCAACGCTCTAAAAGTGAGCAGAACGCCGTTTAGTTTTTGAGCAGCTCC
>CAZTMR010000026.1:0-19670 GCA_964615345.1 uncultured Dehalococcoidaceae bacterium
CAGGAGTTCACTTTTGAATTTTACAGCAGTTCACTTTTCAACTTTTCCTAACAGTTCAACGTACTTATTTTCGGCGGAAAACCGGCTTATTTGAGTTCAACCGCGTCCCCGGGGTAAAATAGAGGGCGCGCCCGGGCCGCCGGGGCGCCATCATACTGTTGACTTTGAGAGGAGCAGGCATGAGTTTTCTGGAGTCAGCCGACCCGGAAGCGGGTCGGGTTCTTGATATGGAAAAGCGCCGCCAGCAGGAGACGGTAAACCTCATCGCCTCGGAAAATTACGCCAGCCCGGCGGTGCTGGAAGCCCAGGGCTCATTCGTGAGTGGCAAATATGCGGAAGGCTATCCCCGCCGGCGCTATTACGGCGGTTGCATCGGCGCCGATAACATCGAGGAGCTGGCCATTCGGCGCGCCTGTGAGCTCTTCCGTGCTGACCACGCCAATGTCCAGGCCCACAGCGGCTCTCAGGCCAATATGGCCGCTTATTTTGCTCTGCTCGGAAACGGCGATACCGTCCTGGCGATGAATCTCGCTCACGGCGGACACCTTACTCACGGCGCACCGGTGAGTTTCTCCGGCCGGCTCTATAACTTCGTCCCGTACGGGGTTGACCGGGAGACGGAAAGAATTGATTACCCGGAGATAGAAAAACTGGCTCTATCCTGCCGGCCCAAGCTAATCGTGGCCGGTGCCAGTGCCTACCCTCGAATAATTGACTTCGAGCGTCTGCGGTACATCGCGGACAATGTCGGCGCCCGGCTGATGGTGGATATGGCCCATATCGCCGGACTGGTCGCCGCCGGACTCCACCCCACCCCGGTGCCTTACGCAGATATCGTCACCTCCACCACCCACAAGACCCTGCGCGGTCCCCGGGGCGGGTTTTTGCTTTGCCGGAAAGAACTGGCTTCAGCGCTGGATGCCGCCGTGTTCCCGGAGATGCAGGGCGGCCCCTTTGTCCACGTTATTCTGGCCAAAGCGGTTTCCTTCTATGAGGCGATGCAGCCGGAATTCACTGACTACCAGCAGGCGATACTGGACAATACCCTGACCCTGGCCGTGGAACTGAAACAGGCCGGCCTGCGCTTGGTTTCCGGGGGCACGGATAACCATCTGGTTCTGGTGGACCTGAGGGAGAATGGGGTCAGCGGCTGGCAGGCCCAGGAGTCCCTGGAAGCCGCTGGTATCGTGGCTAACCGGAATACCATTCCCTTTGACCCCGGCTCCAAACGGTCCCCCGGCGGTATCCGGTTCGGTGCGGCCGCGGTGACCACGCGCGGCTTCGGTACTGAAGAGATGAAGCGCCTCGCTGCGCTTATCGTCAGGGTGATCGGGAACACGGATGACACCGCGGTGCGTGAGCAGGTCAACCGGGAAGTGAAAGAGATGTGCCGCCGCTTTCCTATCCCCGGCCTCGATGACTGAAGCTGCCGCGCCCCGCCGGTGCCGGTCGCGGTCTTAAATAAGCTGGCTCTTCTGACCTCTCATCTCTCAGAAAGCGGGGGAGACTTTTTCCTAATTCTTGGTGTCCCCGGGAGCAAAGTCCGATTCTCGGGGGTGAGGCGACCGCAAAATAATGTTATAATTAACTGGACTCTGGCAATAACCGCATCCGGAAAAGTCACTTTGAAAGGAGAACAGGCCGATGGAAGAATTGAAAGTTTTCACCGGCAACGCTCACCCCAAACTGGCTCAGGAAGTTGTCGATTACCTCGGGATACCGCTGGGAAGAAGTGAGGTCTTTCAATTCACCAACGAGAATATCTTTGTCCGTATCCTGGAAAACGTTCGTTCCTGGGATACTTTTGTCGTGCAGTCCCTCTGTTCTCCGGTCAATAACAATCTGGTCGAGCTGCTGATTATGATTGATGCCCTGAAAAGGGCTTCCGCCGGACGGATTACCGCCGTGGTACCTTATTACGGCTACGGCCGGAGTGACAAGAAAGACCAGCCCCGCGTTCCCATTACCGCCCGGCTCATCGCTGATTTGCTCACCGTGGCCGGCGCTAACCGGCTGCTCACCGTGGACCTCCACGCCGCCCAGATTCAGGGCTTTTTCAGCATCCCGGTAGACGAACTTACCGCCCTGAAACTGCTGGCGAACCACATCAAGACCTGGGAAGTCAAAGACCTGGTAGTGGTGGCTACCGATATCGGCATCACCAAGCGGGCCCGGGATATGGCGGAAATGCTGAATGCTCCGCTGGCGATTATGGAGAAAAGACGCATCAGTAATGATGACCACGCCGAGACACTGAACGTTATCGGTGAAGTGAAAGGCAGAACCGCTCTCACCGTGGATGATGAAATAGATACCGCCGGTTCCCTGGTGGGAGTCGCCCGAACGCTTATGGAGAAAGGAGTAAGGGAAGTGTACTCCTGCTGTACTCATCCCATCTTCTCCGGCCCTGCCATCCAGAGAATAGAATCTTCCCCGGTGAAAAAAGTGGTCGTTACCAACACTCTCCCCGTCAACGGCGGCAAGAAAGTGGATAAGATATCCGTATTGTCCATCGCCCCCCTCCTGGGAGAAGCTATTCACCGCATCCATACCGGACAATCTATTGGAGCTATGTTTGCCTGAGTTGGCCAGAAAAAATCCGCAGGATATGGTGGAAGTGTACCGGGCGGCGGGTGAGTCGGAAGCTGCTATCATCCGGGGTCTCCTGGAGAGTCACGGCATACCGAGCCTGCTCAGGTCTAACGCCGCCCCCTCCGTGCACGTTTTTCTGGTGGACGGTATGGGAGAGGTCCGGGTTATGGTCCCGGCGTCAGCGGCAGACCGGGCCAGGAAACTGATAAAAGGCGAAGACAATGTTTAAGTGGCTGGGACGCTTCAGTGACTCCGACGAAAAAGTACTGAAGCGCTTCTATCCGGTCGTTGACCGCATCAACGCGCTGGAAACTGAGTTCGAAAAACTGGATGACGCCGGCCTGCGCGCCAAAACCGGTGAGTTCAGGGGCCGGCTGGGAGCCGGGGAAACCCTGGACGACCTCTTGCCGGAGGCCTTTGCCGCCGTGCGTGAAGCGGCCAAACGGACTATCGGCCAGCGCCACTATGACGTCCAGCTAATCGGCGGGATGGTCCTCCACCAGGGCCGGATTGCCGAGATGAAGACCGGTGAAGGCAAAACTCTGGTGGCCACCCTCCCCCTTTACCTGAACGCCCTTACCGGAGAGGGCTGTCACCTGGTTACGGTGAATGATTATCTCGCCCGGCGTGACCCGTACTGGATGGGCACCATCTATCACGCTCTGGGAATAACTGTGGCCAGCATCTACCCGCAGCAGGACCCGGACGAGCATACCCCCTCCCGGCTTTATGACCCGGATTATGACTCCGGCAATGACCGCTGGCGGCATTTCCGCCCCGTTTCCCGGCGGGAGGCCTACCAAGCGGATATTACTTATGGTACCAGCAGTGACTTCGGGTTCGATTATTTACGCGATAATATGGTGGTGGACACGTCCCAGCGCGTCCAGGGCGCGCTGAACTACGCCATTGTCGACGAGGTGGACAACCTGCTCATCGACGAAGCGCGCACCCCCCTCATCATCAGCGGCGCCGCTGAAGAATCCGGACAGAGCTATCAAACTTTTGCCCGTCTCGTCCCCCGCCTCCGCGCTGGCGAAGACTACGTGGTTGACGAAAAGGAACGCAGCGTCAACCTTACCGATGCTGGCATCACCCACATTGAAAAGATGCTGAGCCGGGACGGTTTGCTCAAATCCCCTAATCTTTATGACCAGGCGAATTACGCTCTGACCCGTCATCTCGACAATGCCCTGAAAGCTCACGCCCTGTTCAAAAAAGACCGTGACTACGTGGTCAAAGATGGCCAGGTTATCATCGTGGACGAGTTTACCGGCCGCCTGATGTTCGGCCGCCGCTACTCGGAAGGACTGCACCAGGCGATTGAAGCCAAAGAGCACGTCAAAGTGCAGCGGGAGAGCATGACCTTCGCCACCATTACCATCCAGAACTACTTCCGTATGTACCGGAAACTGGCCGGAATGACTGGCACCGCCCTCACCGAGGCGGAAGAGTTCCACAAGATATACGGGCTGGAAGTGGTGGTCGTTCCCACCCACAAGCCCATGATTAGAGTCGACCATCCGGACCAGATATACCGGGACGAGAAAGCTAAATTCAAAGCCGTGGTGCGCGAAATAGAGCAGATGCACCACGAACTGCGTCCGGTGCTCATCGGCACCGTCTCCATCGAAAAATCGGAGCAACTGAGTGCCCTCCTGAAGAAAAAAGGTATTTCCTGCCAGATACTGAATGCCAAGCGTCACGAAAAAGAAGCTACCATCATCGCTCGCGCCGGGGAACCGGGAGCGGTCACCGTGGCCACCAATATGGCCGGCCGCGGCGTCGATATCGTGCTCGGTGGCAGCCCGGACGGCTCTGGAGCCCCGGACTGGCAGCAGCGCCACCAGAAAGTGGTCGGCGCCGGCGGCCTGCACATCATCGGTACCGAACGTCACGAGGCCCGGCGCATCGATAACCAGCTCCGCGGCCGGGCGGGGAGGCAGGGCGACCCGGGAAGCTCGCGCTTCTTCGTCTCCCTGGAAGACGATATTATGCGGCGCTTCGGCGGCGAAAGAATCAAAGGCTTTATGAACTGGGCCGGCATGGACGAAGACACGCCCATCGAAAACAAGCTGATTAACAAGACCATATCGGATGTCCAGAAACGGGTTGAAGGCTACCACTTTGACTTGCGCAAACACCTGGTGGAGTACGACGATGTGGTCAATAAGCAGCGCGAGCTGATTTACGGGGAACGGAACAAGATACTGGAAGGCGCTGACCTCAGGGAAAATATCCTGTCCATGGTGAAAAAAGAGATAGACCGCGCCGTGGACACTCATCTCGCGGACGAACACGGCATCGGCTGGGATACGGAAGCTCTGCTGGCGGACGTTGCCACCCTCTTTCCCCTCCCCCCAGATTTTACCGTGGAAAGCGTTGCCGGGATGAAACCGGGGCAGGTAAAAGAGCGGCTGGCCTCAATCGCGGAGACGCTTTACCGGGCCAGGGAGCAGGAAGCCGGACCGGAAAATACCCGGGCACTGGAGCGCCGGATAATGCTCCTCACTATCGACAATCTATGGGTGGAGCACCTGACGATGATGGAAAATATGCGCCTGCAGGCGGCCTGGCAGACGCTGCGCCAGACCCGCGCCGTGGACGCTTACAAGCGGGAAGGCTACCAGCAGTTCCAGGTATTGCTGGACACCATCCAGCATGACGTGGCCCGCACCATCTTCCACGTCAATATAAAACGGCGGGAAGCTGTGGAGCCGTCTCCCTCCCCGGTGGCCCGGGCCGCCGGTCAGACCGGAAGCAATTCCCCGCCCGCGCGTAAAGCCGGCGGCCGGAAGATAGGCCGTAACGAGCCTTGTCCCTGCGGCAGCGGTAAAAAATACAAGCACTGCCACGGAAGGTGATACCATGTTCGCTGATGAAGACCTGAAACAATTGCTGCAGGAGACATCGGGTGCTCTGGCGGAGCTGACCGGCAGAGACCGCCCCCTCACTGATGAAGAAAAGAAACACCGGGCCAGGCTGAGCAGAAGAAAACAGGCACTCGACCTGATAGCGGAAGCCCGCAGGCATAACCGGAAAGACGCCGAGCTTTTTCACACCTCCGTTTATAATCTGCTCGTGCCCTGGGGCGAAAACCACCCCGTTTTGATGTTTTTCGCCTTGGCGATGATGCGGATGAAATGGGGCACTGGCAGCTTCATCCGGTTACATTAAACTGGTAAAATGGAAACGGTAACCGGATACCGCAGGCGGCGCGTACCGGCCCCGGAATACGGTGGAAAGCCGAAAGCGGAGTTAACCTGCCAATGGTAAAGCTGGAAGACAAAATATCGGCGCCCCGTTCGCTCCAGGCCGGTGATGCCGTGGCGGTAAACCATTTCCGCGCCGAAATCAAGGCGGGCAAGCACTGGTATCTAGCCCTGCTGGGGACAATCGGTCTCTGGAGCTCCCCCCGGGAAATCTGTGACGGGCGCGTTTTCAACTATCTTATCGCCGGTGAAGCCTTTGACTGGCTGCTTCTGGCGGAGCGCCTGTGCGGGACAGTGGAAGACCTGTTGCCGGAAGAGGAAAAGAATGACCTTCTCTTTCGCGGCCGGCCGCCGCTGGTACTGGGGATGGAAGAGGTAAGAGACCTGGTAGGCGCCAGTAAATACAGGCAGTACCTGAACTATTTTTACGGCATTACCGTCGAGAAGGCGATTCTCCTCGCGGTCAGGGGAGAAGTGTACAAGGAGAGGCAGCTCATCAGCCGTCGCAACGAGCGAGACGCGGATAACGAAGCGCACCGCCGGGTGTACGGGGCTACCAAAGCCGCGCTGCTGAAGAGGTTCCGGAAAGAGAAAAAATACCCCTCACGTCGCTCGATGAACCTTGCCGAATTGAAAGAGTTTACCTACTGGCTGTTCAAGTACCGCCTGGTCAACAGCGACAAGGCAAAGGCGGCCAGCGATACCCGGAAAGGCTTGCAGCAGTTGCAACGCCACTGGACGGATACCGGCTTTCTGGGCGCACTGGTCACCGACAACCTGCCTCCGTGCCCCCGGCTTTGACCCCTGCTATTTAGCGGCGGTACACCCGGTCAGTCGTTCTCCGTACCCTTCGGCGCTCTCACCACGAGCACCGGCAAGACTCCGCCGCGCAGTATCTTATCGGTCACGCTGCCGAAGGCCCACCGGCTCAGCCCGTGTCGGCCGTGCGTGGACATCGCTATCAGGTCGGCCTTGCTCTCCTCGGCCACCCTCAAAATCTCCTCCGCGGCGTTGCCGGTGGTAACCTTGGTGTGAACGGTGGCTCCGGCCTTTTTCAGCCTGTCCGAGACTTTGTCCAGGTAGCTTTTGGCCTTTCTTTTTAGCTGCGCTATCTCCTTGCTGCTGTAGGGGACCTGGACGCTGGCCTCCCCGGCGATGACGTAATGGGTCAGGGACGAGATTACCTGGAGAACGGTAACCTCCGCCTTTGTCTGGGGTGACAGTTTAGCCACCAGCTCTTCCACGTGGGGCAGAGCCGCTTCGCCGACGTGTGAACCATCCAGTGGTACCAGGATTCTCTCGTACATAATTAGTCCTCCTTTAAGACGCAGGCATCTGGTGCTTTAATCTTTCCCGCCTGTCACGGGCGTCAGCCAGTTTCTGGCGCTCTTTTTCCACTACCGCCGCCGGCGCTTTTTTCAGGAATGCCTCGTCCTCAAGGTGGGCACTGAGACGGCTGATTTCCCCCTCCACCCGTTCAATCTCTTTCCGCAGGCGTTTCTTTTCCGTCTCCAGGTCGAACATGCTCTCCATCGGGATGACTACTTCGGCGTCCTTGAGCACCTGTACCAGCTTGTTTTCTTCAGCGGCGCCTTTCTGCCGTTCGTTTAGGAAGATTACTGGCCTCGCCCGCGCCATCATCTGGATGGCCCCGACATAGGGCTCTAGGGCCGCCTTTTTCCGGCCGGCGTAAACCTGCGCTTCCACCCACCGGGCGTTCTCTACCTGATAATAGGCCCGGGCATTACGGATGGCGCGGGTTATTTCGATTAACGTTTCCATTATTCCTTCCGCCTCCGGGTCTATGACCGTGGTATCGGCCCGGGGATAGGCGGCTACCATAATCGATTCGGCCGGCACCCGGTCGGCCGGCAGGTACTTCCGCAGGTTTTGCCACAGCTCCTCGGTGACGAAAGGCATATACGGATGCAGCAACCGGAGCGATTTTTCCAGGACATGGCCCAGGACAGGCAGCGGAGAGGTTACTTCGTCATCGTCTCGTTGCCGGGTCTTGCTTATCTCGATGTACCAGTCGCAGAAGTCACCCCAGATAAAGTCGTGGATTTGCCGCTGGGCTTCTCCGAACTGGAACTCGTTCATCAGTCCGGTCACGCTGGAAACGGTGCGGTTGAGCCGGCTCAGGACCCAGCGGTCTTCCACCGGCAGTGAGTCCGGCTTGATTTCCATATTGACCTCGCCCGCGCCCAGGCTCCGGATAACGTACCGGCCGGCGTTCCACAGCTTGTTGGCGAAATTGCGGCTGGCTTCCAGTTTGGAGATGGACAGTTTCAGGTCGTTGCCCGGAGAGGTGCCCGTGGAAAGGGCAAAGCGCAGCGCGTCCGTGCCGTATTTTTCCAGCATGTCTGTCGGGTTAAGCACGTTACCTCTTACCTTGCTCATCTTGTCGCCCTTTTCGTCCCGTATCAACCCGTGCAGGAAGACGGTATGGAACGGGATGTCCCCGGTGTCTGCCAGCCCCATCATAATCATCCGGGCCACCCAGAAAAAGATGATATCGTAGCCCGTCTCCATGACCGAGGTAGGGTAAAAATAGCGCAAATCATCGGTGTCATCCGGCCATCCCAGTGTGGAGTGGGGCCACAGCGCCGAACTGAACCAGGTATCCAGCACGTCCGGGTCCTGTTCCAGCCGTTTTGACCTGCAATGCGCACAGGCTTCCGGGTCTTCAATCGCCACCGTCAGTTCGTAGCAGTCGGCGCAGTACCAGACCGGGATGCGGTGCCCCCACCAGAGCTGCCGGCTGATACACCAGTCCCGGATATTCTCCATCCAGTTCAGATAGACCTTGGCAAAGCGCGCCGGAATGATATTGATTTTCCCGTCGGTAACCGCCTTGATGGCCGGCGCCGCCAGCGGCGCCGTTTTCACGAACCACTGCCGGCTGGCAATGGGCTCCACGGTGGTCTGGCAGCGGGCGCAGTGCCCTACCGAGTGCGTGTAGGGTTCAACTTTTACCAGAAGCTCTTCTTTTTCCAGGTCGTCAATAATCGCCTTGCGGCAGACGAACCGGTCAAGTCCCTGGTAGGGCCCGGCGTTTTCGTTCATCGTGGCGTCCGGGTTCAGGATATTTATCCGCGGCAGGTCGTGGCGCCGGGCGACTTCAAAGTCCACCGGGTCATGGGCCGGCGTGACTTTGACCGCCCCCGTGCCGAATTCAGGGTCGACGGCCTCATCGGCGATAATCGGGATAACCCGGTTTACCGCCGGCAGGACGGCCTTTTTACCGGTCGTCCCTTTGAACCGGCTGTCTTCCGGGTTGACCGCCACTGCCGCGTCTCCCAGTATCGTTTCCGGACGGGTGGTCGCCACGGTGATAAACTCATTTTTGCCATCGACCAGCGGGTAGCGGACGTAGTACAGGTGGCCGGAGGTATCGCGGTGGGTTACTTCCAGGTCGGAGAGGACGGTAGCGCAGCGGGGGCACCGGTTGATTATCCGCTCGCTCCGGTAGATTAGCCCCTTTTCATAGAGACGGAAGAAAGCGGTACGTACCGCCCGGCTGGGCCCCTCGTCCAGGGTGAAAACCTCCCGGTCCCAGTCACAGGATGCTCCCAGTCTCTGGTGCTGTTTGCTGATAGCTCCGCGACAGCTTTCCGCCCCCTGCCACATTCTTTTCAGAAACTTTTCCCGCCCCAGCTGGTGCCGGTCCGTGCCTTCTTCTGCCAGCAGTTTCTCCACCACCACCTGGGCGGCGATTCCGGAGTGGTCCACTCCGGGCAGCCACAGTGTCGGTTCGCCTTTCATCCGGTGCCAGCGCGCCAGGATGTCCTCCATGGTGGCGGTCAGGGCGTGCCCCACGTGCAGCTCGCCGGTGACGTTGGGTGGCGGCATGATGATGACAAAAGGTTCTTGTGCCGGGTCAATCCGCGGCTTGAAGTAGCCGTTCTCCATCCAGAACCGGTACCACTTCTGCTCCACTTTTCCCGGTTCGTAAGCCTTGGGAATCTCCGGTCCCGTGTTAGCCGTCTGCGTCATAAGCGCCTTTCCAGAAGTATTATTTGCTGGCCTCTCTTTATTTTAAGAGGGGAGGAGGAATTTGGAAAGGGGGAGTTATCCCCCCGAAACTCCCCCGGCCATACTGCAATATGGACAGCGGCGGACACCGGTTCTGTCTAGCCGAATAGCCTCGCCACTCTGTCCAGCACTTTCTCCGCCACCTCTCTCTTGCTCAGTAGCGGCAGCTCTTCCGTTCCGCCGCGGCGGTCGATGAGGATTACTTTATTCGTCTCCGTCCCGAAACCGCTGCCCTCAGCGGTCACGTCATTGGCGATAACCAAATCGAGCCGTTTCTTCTCCAGTTTCTCCCTAGCGTTGGTCACCATATTTTCGCTCTCGGCGGCAAAGCCCACCCTGAGGAAATCACCCTTTACTTCACCCAGGATGTCCGGTGTCCGGACCAGTTCCAGGGTCAGCGTCGGCGCGTTCTTCTTTATCTTGTTTCCGGCGTATTCTTTCGGCTGGTAGTCGGCCACCGCTGCCGCCATTACCAGGGCGTCCGCCTCCTTGACGGCCTGACTGACCGCCTCTTTCATCTCACGGGCGGTCTGGACGTGGACCACTTCCATTCCTGCCGGGTCCACCAGATAGGGAGAAGCGGTGATTAAAACTACCCCGGCCCCCCGGTCTCTAGCGGCCTCCGCCAGCGTGTAGCCCATTTTCCCCGAGGAGCGGTTGCCGATGTGCCGCACCGGGTCAACCGGCTCCCGGGTGCCCCCGGCGGTCACCACGATGCGTCTACCGGCAAAATCGCCTTCTCTGGCCAGCACCTGCCGGACCGCGCTGATGATTGCCTCCGTACCGGCCAATCTGCCCTGGCCGATTTTTCCTGAGGCGAGCCGTCCGTACTCTGGCTCTACGATGATAAATCCTCTGGCCTTGAGCTTGGCTAGATTCTCCTGGGTTACCGGGTTCTGCAACATATTGTCGTTCATGGCCGGGGCCAGGATGACCGGTGTCCTGGTAGCCAGCACCACGCAGGTGAGCAGGTTATCGGCAATGCCCGTGGCCAGCCGGGCGAGGGTGTTGGCGGTTGCCGGGGCGATGACCACCACGTCCGCTGCTTCCGCCAGGGCGATGTGCTCCAGACTGTACTCCGCCGCCGGCGCAAACATGTCGGTCTCCACCGGCTGGCCGGTGACACTGCGCAGGGTCAGCGGGGTGACAAACCGGGTGGCCGCTTCGGTCATCACCGTTTCCACCCGGGCGCCTTCCTGCGTCAGGTACCTGGCAATATCGACCACCTTGTAGGCGGCGATGCCACCGCTGATCCCCAGAACTATCGTCTTATCGGCTAGCATAATCAGTTCCCGGTTCAGGCTTTGTTCATCTCGTGGATAATCTTCAGTCCCAGCAGGGTCAGGTCCGGATTTACCTCGTCGATGACGCCGGTCTCGCTGGCGATGCGCTCCGCGTACCCGCCGGTGGCTACTACTCTGGCTTTGCCTCCCATTTCCCGTTGCATTCGCGCCACGATGCCCTCCACCAGCCCCACGTAGCCGAAGATAAGTCCGGACTGCATGGCGGAAACCGTGCTCGTGCCAATGGCTTTTTTCGGCCGGGTCAGCTCCACGCGAGGCAGCATGGCGGCCCGGGTGAAAAGTGCTTCTGCGGCTGTAACTATGCCGGAAGCAATTACGCCGCCCAGGTAATCTCCATCTCTGGAAACGGCATCGAAAGTGGTTGCCGTGCCCAGGTCGGTAATGATGACCGGCCCGCCGTATATCCGGTGTACCGCGGCCGCGTTGACTATCCGGTCGGCGCCTACTTCTCTCGGGTTGTCTACCAGGATGCGCACCCCGGTTTTTACCCCGGCGCCTACCACCAGCGGCGAAACGTTAAAGTAGCGCCGCGATAGGGCCTCGAAAGTGGTCACCATCGGCGGCACCACGCTACACAGGGTGACTTCCCCGATGTCTTTTACCTCCAGTCCCTGGTAGCGCAGCAGGTTCAGCAGTATCGCCGCGTATTCGTCCGGCATTCGGTGTACCTCCGTGGCTATGTGCCACGTCGCCCGCAGTTTCTCGCCGTGGAAAACTCCCAGCGTGGTATCCGTGTTGCCGATGTCAATTGCCAGTAGCATTTCCCGCCCGGCTTTGCTCCTTTATCTGCTTTATCACCGCCGGGAGCCAGTCCAGCAGGTCGCTGGCAATCATTCCGGCATCTCCCAGCCGTTCCCTGACTTCTTCCCCGGCCCGGCCGTGGAGGTATGCGCCCAGGGCGGCCGCTTCATACGCCTTAACACCCTGGGCCCGCAGGCCGGCAATCGTTCCCGCCAGCACGTCCCCGGTGCCGGCCGATGCCAGCCCCGGATTAGCCGCCGGATTGACCGTTACTCGCCCATCCGGCGCCGCCACCACGGTAAACGCTCCCTTGAGTACGATTATCTTCTGCCATTTCCGGGCAAACTCCCGGGCGGCGCCTGCCCGGTCCATCTGAACTTCCGCCGTTTCCTTTCCCGTCAGCCGCGTCATTTCGCCGGGGTGTGGGGTAAGTATAGCATCATCGGGCAGCTTCTGCCACCAGTCCGCCGTCCCTGCCAGCGCGTTCAGAGCGTCGGCGTCGATAACTGTGCCGGACAGCCTTTTCTTTGAAAGCAAGTCCCGGATAAAATCGGTCGTCGGTGCGCTGCGCCCCAGTCCGCAGCCGACGAGCGTTGCTTCGTAGCCCTGGCAGTGCCGGTCGATTATCCCCGCAGCCTCCGGGGAGATGTCTCCCGTCTCTGCCTCGGGCAGCGGCAGGTGGGTTACCTCGGTCAGCTTCGTCGCCACAATCGGCAGCAGGCTTTCCGCGGTTGCCAGGGTTACCAGCCCGGCCCCGCTCCGCAATGCCCCCAGGCAGGCCAGGCAGGCGGCTCCGATGTAGTTCCGGGAGCCCGCCACCACCAGTACTTTGCCGAAGCTCCCCTTGTTGGCGTCAGGGGGCCGCTCCGGCAGCGCCTTCCGTGCCCGTTCTCCGGTCATCAGCTCGGTGGTTATGGACTCCGCCAGATAGTCCGGAATGCCGATATCCACCACGCTCAGTTTACCCGTTCTGGCCGCGCCCGGAAAGCGGAACAGCCCCGGCTTGGGGTAGCCGAGGACGACGGTGTTGTCCGCATACAGGCTGGCCGGGTCGGCGGCACCGCTGTCGGCGTCCACTCCGGAAGGCAGGTCTACGGCAATTACGCGCCGCCTACCGCTTCCCGCCTCTCTTGCCCGGGCTGTTTTTTCCAGTGCTTCCCGGAAAACGCCCTGGAAGGGACGGACTCTGCCCGTACCGAAGAGTGCGTCAACCACACCGGTCGCCCCGGAAAGCGCCTTATCGAATTCGGTCAGTGCCTGGTCGCCCCCGGCTTCGATGATATGGATGCCGCGTTCGCGCACCATTCGCAGGTTGGAGTCATCCGCCGGGCGCCGGCCGGCGAGGAAAACGCTGACCCTCGCTCCCCGGTCGTGGAGGTGGCGGGCGGCCACCAGCCCATCGCCGCCGTTGTTGCCCGGTCCTATCAGGAGAAGGACCTGCTGGGGTCTGATATCTCCCAGGATACGCTCGGTTTCTTCGGCCACCGCTTTCCCCGCCTTCTCCATGAGTACCTCGGGAGGAGACCCGATATCGACGCAGGCCCGTTCTATCCGGCGCATCTCTTCACCGGTTACTATTTTCATCTTTAGGAAAACCCCTGACTTCGTACTCTTGAGTGTAGCAACATAGTCTCCGGCGGTCAACTACCGCGCCGGGACCGGTGCCCGGACAGCCGTTCCAGCTTCCTGGTCATCGCTTCCCAGTGGGTGCCCCGCCAGTAAATGCGGTGACAAGCCGGACATTCCATGTACTGGTCGCGGGTTTTCCAGACGTAGGGCGGAACGCGGTTTTTCACCTGGCTTTTACGCTTGTGCTCCAGGGGCTGGTTGCACTCCAGGCAGCGGCTGAACGGGCGGAAAGGGAAGTCCAGTCCCAGAGTATCGACCACCTGGCCTATTTGCCTTTCCGGCACGTCGCTCTCAATCAGGATGACCTTTACCCGTCCGCTGCTCACCACTCCCCGTTCTATCAGCCCGGTGTCCCGGGTCAGTATTATCCGGTCCTCGGCGAGCGCCCGGGCCACCATCTCGGAATCATCCCCGTTCTGGAAGAACACCGTGTCGTAGCCCATCATCCGCAGCCATCCCGCCAGTTTGCCCGCGTTTTCGTCCACCAAGAACTTTGGTCCCCCGGGCTGGCCTGTCTCTTTGCTGCTCTCCACCTTATCTTATTCCGGTCTGGCAGACCGGGCAGATCCGGGTGTACCAGTAAAGGCTCTTACCGCAGCCCGGACAACGCCCCGCTTTCTCCTGTTCCGCCACCCACTGTTCGATGCCGTGTTCCTTCATGTATTGCAAATCTTCGATTACGCGGGTGTGGTGAGAAATGCCGTTGATGACGTGAATATCCCGGAAGTCCCTTAGCCGGTCGCAGGGAAAATCTCCGCACTCAAAGCACCAGGTTACCCCTTGCTCGCGGGCGCACTGCCGGAAACCGTTGCGGCACTCCACGCAGTGGACCATCACCCTGTCCGAATGGCACCCCCGGCAGCGTGCGTCCTCTACCGTAATATCGAGTTCCCGGGCCCGGTTCTCCAGCTCCTCTATGTCGTTTTCCCGGTCGGCGATGTAGCTCGGGCAACTCCCGCAGTAAAGCCCGCAGATACCCACCAGATTCTTTACGTCTTCTGCCGTCATATCCCTCTCCTCCTTTATATTTGTATCAGCAGGCCTTCGTAAGCCAGGCTGATGGAGGTTTTTAGCTCGGCGGCCAGCCGGGCAATCTCCGTGGCTATTTCCCTCTCCTGTGGCGGGTTCATATGCACCGTGATCACTGGCGGCAGATAACCTTTCGCCTTCCGGAAAGAGACCAGCTCTTCTCCGAGCAGCCCGGGTGTGAGATGCTGCTTCTGCCGGCCGAACTCTATGTACCGGTCCGGCGCGGTAACCTCGGTAATAATCAGGTCCGGGGAAGCGTGCTCCCAGCATTCTGCCAGCCCCGGTCCGGTATCCCCGGTATACAATAAATTTTTCCCTTCCGGCCCGGTAATCTGGTAGCCTGTGGTCGGCACGGAGTGAGACGCCGGCAGTGGTAACACCTGGTACCCGTCGATGGATATCTTTTTATACTGTTCCACGGCGGTGAACTTGATGATGGGGTTTTCCTCCGGCTTTTTCAGGAAGTTGCCGTAAGTAGCCCCGTTCAGCCAGTGGCTTTCCAGCGCCTCCCGCACCGTTGGTGTGGCATAGACGCTGATATTCGTCTGGTAAAAAAGGGCGTTCATCGCCAGCACCGGGATATCCCGCATGTGGTCATAGTGCTGGTGGGTGAGCAGGATTGCCTTCAATTTTTGCTGGGCGGGGAAGCTCAGGCTGGAGGCCAGACTGCCCGCGTCCAGTGCCAGGACGCCGTCGATTAGCAGGCTGACCAGTCGGGTGGCGGAGGATTCGCAGTTATGGGCTCCCAGGACTTTGATTTTCATTATCTCCGGTCCTCTCCATAAGCAATCTCGGTAACGCGGAAAGGGTTGAAGTTTGTCTCTTCATCGTAGATATCCATCCCCTCTCTCCGCTTCAGGTGGTTTACCAGGCGGTAGGTCAGTGGTGTCGCCAGCGCTTCGATGAGCGTCTTCGCCAGCCAGTGGTAAAGTATCAGCACCGGCAGGAAAGCCGGCGTGCCGGCAAAGGCCACCGTGATGAAGATGGCCGTATCCAGCCCCTGGCCGACCACCGTGGAGCCGATGGTGCGGCTCCACAGCCACCGCCCTCCCGTCAGAACTTTCATCCGGGCCAGGACGAAGGAATTGGCGAACTCTCCGACCAGGTAACCGAGGAACGATGCCGCCAGCAGTCTGGGCGTGTAGCCCAGGATTCTCTCGTAGGCTGACTGTCCTTCCCAGAAAGAAGCCGCCGGCAGTATTTGCCCCACCCAGACGAAGAAAACGAAGACAAGGTTGCAGGCGAAGGCGAGCCAGATTACCCGCCTCGTCTGACGGTAGCCGTAGACTTCGGTCAGCACATCGCCGAAGATGTAGCTCAGCGGAAAAACGAATATCGCCGCAGGTAGAACTATCGCTCCCAGGCTTACCAGCTTGACGGCAATCACGTTGGCGGTAATCAGGCAGGTGATAAAGACCGCCGTGATTATCATTAAACGATGTGAAACGTTCATAAGACGGGTCACTGGTTTACCGCCCTACATCAGGCGCTTCCGGCGGAAGAAAAGTAGCATACCGCCGATAATAATCAGCATAATCAGGAAAACGATTACCAGTGAATAACTCTTGTCCTGGAAAGGCAGCGGAACGTTCATCCCCCAGATACTGGCCACCACCGTAATGGGCAGAAGGATGGTGGCGATAGCCGTCAGCTTCCTCATAACCTCGTTGGTCCGGCTGCTGGCCAGAGAGTCGTACGTGTCGTTGAGACCCTCGATAATCTCCTTGTATTCGTCCAGAGCGTCCCAGATTTTATCGATATGGTCTACCGTATCGCCGAAGTAGACCCCTAGGTCTATCCTGGTAAAACGGCGCACCTTGCGCTCCAGGCTACCGGTAACCGCCCGCATCGGCCAGATAATCCTCCGGAAGACGATGATATCCCGCCTCAGTACGGACAGGTCTCTGACGGCGGCGCGAGGGTCCTCCGTGAAAATGTCGTCCTCCACTTTTTCGATGTTGTCCACCACCCGGTTCAGAATGGGCAGACAGTAGTCTATCAGCCGGTCCACGATGCGGTAGAGCAGATAGCCGGACCCGTGCTCAAGAACTTCCTGTTTCGTCTCATCGTTGATCTGGCAATCGCGGAACAGCTTTACCAGTGGCTTGAGCTCGCCCTTGTGCACCGTAATCAGGTAGTCTTCCCCGATGAAAATGGAAAGCTGACTGGGACTGGTTACCCGGGCTTCTTTGCTGAATACCGGGAAATGTAGGACGATAAACAGATAATCGTTATACTCGTCTATCTTGGGCCGCTGTATCCGGCTCAGGCAGTCATCCAGGTCCAGGGGATGAAAAGGGTAATGCTGCGCCAGGTAGTCCGTCTCCCGTTCCGTGGGCCGCTCGATATTGATCCAGGCAAGCCCTTCCCAGGTCACCGTCTCTAGGTTTAACGGTTTCTCTACTTCCGGCAGCTTTTCCTTGTTGTCGGCCTTGTTGGCCTTTTTCCTGCCCTTGGTAATCGCCATGGTACGTCCTGTCCGTTAGGTCGTCTTCCATTTTAATCATTCCCGTCTTATTTTACCACAACTGGCTAGAAGGTAAACAGGCTGGCCCCGCCGCTAACTTCAATTGCCTCCCCGGTGATGTAGCTGGACTCCTCGGAGGCGAGGAAAACCAGGACGTTGCTCAGCTCCTGCGGGTCGCCTGCCCGGCGTAACGCCATCCGTTTGATTATCCGTTCCCGGAACTCCGGGGCTACCTCGTAAAAGCTGCCGCCGTCGAACACGCCGAGCACGATGGCGTTGCAGGTAACGCCTTTGCGGGCTCCTTCCAGGGCAACCGTCTTGGTCAAGCCGATAAGCCCGGCCTTGGTAGCCGCGTAGCTGCCCTGCCCCATACCGCCCATCGTGCCGGCGATAGATGAGACGTTGATGATGCGCCCCCATCCCCGCTCTGTCATCCCCGGCATACAGCACTTGATGGTATTGAAGGCTCCGGTCAGGTTGACGCTCAAATCGCGGTCCCAGTCTTTCTTGTCCATCTTGGCGATGGTGACCGCCCGCACGATGCCGAAGGCAGCATTATTCACCAGGATATCCACCGGCCCCAGTGCCTCTTCCATCTTTTTCACGCCGGCCTGTACCTCATCCAGGTCTGCCAGGTCCATCTTCACCGCTACGGCTTTTCTCCCCATAGCTTCAATCTCTTTCACCACCGCTTCCGCTTTCTCCAGGTGGCCGTGTCCGGTAACCGCCACGTTGCAGCCGGCTCCCGCCAGCGAGAGGCAGTGCACCCGGCCCAGTCCGCCGGAGCCGCCTGTAACTAGCGCCACTCTTCCTTCAATACTCATCGTTACCGTCCCCTTTCTCTTTCCCGGTACTAGCGCTTCTTTTTGTAATCGTAGAAGCCGGTACCCGTTTTGCGTCCCAGCCTGCCGGCGGTGACCATTTTCCCCAGCAGCACCGGGGCGGCGTACTGCGCTTCTTTGAACTCATCATACAGGTTCTTGGCGATGTAAAGCAGCGTGTCCAGCCCAATCAGGTCGGATAGCCCCAGCGGCCCCAGGGGGTGGTTAAGCCCTAGGGTCAGTCCGGCGTCAATATCTTCCCGGCTGGCCACCTCCGCCTCCAGCATCCGTATCGCGTTGAGCAGCTGCGGCACCAGCAGCCGGTTGACGATAAACCCGGGAGTATCCCGGGCGATGATAACCCTCTTGCCGATGGACTGGCCGAAGCTCCGCCCGGTTTCCAGGGTTTCCTCGCTGGTGACGATTGTCCTGACCATTTCCAGCAGCTTCATTGCCGGCGGTGGATTGAAAAAATGCAGCCCCAGCACCCGCTCCGGCCGCCCGGTAGCCATCGCCATATCGATTATGGAGAGACCGGAGGTGTTGGAGGCCAGGATGGCTTGCTCCGGGGCGACCCTGTCTAGCTCACCGAATATCTTTTTCTTTATCTCCATGTTTTCCACCGCCGCCTCGATTACCAGGTCGCAGTCGCTGAAATCCTTCGTGTCGGTGGTGCCCTGGAGGCGGTTCAGAGTGGCGTCTTTGTCCTCCGGTGTCAGGTTGCCTTTGGTGGTGCTCCTCTCCAGCGAGGCGCTTATCGCGTTCAGCCCCTTCTCCAGCAGCCCCCGGCTCACTTCTGATACTACCACTGGATAGCCCGCCTGCGCCGTTATCTGGGCAATACCCCCGCCCATCTGCCCGCAGCCCACCACGCCTACTTTTCTGATTTCCATAAAATACTCCTTTCGGAGATTATTTCCCTTTGAAGTCGGGTTTACGCTTTGCCAGGAAAGCGGTTGTTCCTTCGTTATAGTCCTCCGTGGACATAACCCTGGCCTCGAGATCGTTTTCCAGTTTCAGCCCGTCTTCTAGACTCAGGCTGCTGCCCCTGATCATGGCTTCCTTGGCGGCCCTCACCGCCAGAGGCCCGGCCTGGCAGATGGCTTCGGCCATTTCTCTCGCCGCTGACACCACTTCCTCCGGTGCCACCACTTTATTCACCAGGCCAAGGCGGTAAGCCTCTCCGGCATCAATCGGCTTGCCGGTGAAAACCATCTCTGCGGCCTTCCCCATCGGTATCAGCCTGGGCAGTCTCTGGGTACCTCCCCACCCCGGTATCAGTCCCAGGGTTACCTCGGGCAGGCCGAAACGGACTTTCTCGGAAGCAATCCTGATGTCGCAGGCCATGGCTATCTCCAGCCCTCCCCCCAGCGCTACCCCGTTGATGGCGGCGATGAGCGGCTTCCACAGGTCCAGCCCGCGCATCGGCGTCGGCGGCGTCGCCCATGGGGCCTGCGGCAGGGTCTTTTGCAGGAAAGGAAGCATATCCCCGATGTCGGCTCCGGCACAGAAAGCTTTTCCCCCGGCGCCGGTAATGATACCCACCCATAGCCCGTCATCGTCACGGAAGTCTGCCATTGCCTGGTGCAGCTCCCTTAAGGCCGCCACGTTCATGGCGTTATAAGCCTCCGGGCGGTTGATGGTGAAGGTAGCGATTCTGCCTTCTTTCTGGTAATCGATAAGAGACATGGTTACTCTCCTTGTAAGTGCTCGGAAAGTGTGCCGTCCTGAAAGTTGCTCTTGATTTTAGCAGAGGCTTACCTCACCGTCAAGACACTACGGTGTGCCCCGATCCGTGGATTTTCTGATGGTGCAGGCACGATTTGAACGTGATAAACTA
>CAZTMR010000027.1:0-18079 GCA_964615345.1 uncultured Dehalococcoidaceae bacterium
GCAAAACTCAGCATACCGCTTTCCCTTTCCTTTACCGCTTCCCGGAGACTACCCCTAACGCCAGCGCCACCGCGTCTCCCGCCGTCCGTCCGTAACCGTCCGCCCCGATGCTGTCCGCCCATTCCTGACTGGTGGAGCCGCCGCCAATCATGAAGTGGTACCTGTCCCGGACTCCCCTCGCTTCCAGGTGCTCGATAATGTCTTTCTGCTGAGGTATGGTAGTGCTCATCAGCGCCGAGGCGGCGATGATATCCGCGCCCACCTCCTCGGCCCGGGTGACGAAGGCCGAAGCCGCGGCTTCTATGCCGACGTCATAGACCTCGAACCCGTTCATCTTTAACATCGCCGCCACGATGTTTTTGCCTATTGAGTGCACGTCTCCGCTGACGGTACCGATAACTACCTTGCCCACCCTTCTCTTTTCCCCTCCGCTTTCCAGCAGCCTGGGTTCCAGCACTTTCATCGCCTGCTCCCAGGCTTCCGCCGCCATCATCATCTCCGGCAGATAAATCTCGTAACGGGCAAACCGCTCCCCCACTTCTTTCATTCCCGAGGACAAGCCTTTTTCGATTATCTCCGCCGCGGCCAGCCCTTCTTTCAACGCTTCCTCGACTGCCGCCACCGCCCGGTCACTGTCACCTTCGATTATGGCTGCGTCCAGCCGCTCGTACGCGCTTCCGGCCATTTCTGTCTCCTTCCGATGGAAAGTTAAGGGCTAACCCGGTTCCCGAATCTAAAGGAACTGCCGCTCGACTTCAGCGGCGGCCTTTTCGATAGCGCTAAAGACCATACCCAGCTCGTCATCGGTCATGGTCAGTTGCACCATCAGCATCAGGATATCTCCGTACCAGGTGGAGCAGGGAAGCAGAACACCGTTTTCCATACCGACCTTGATGATGAGGTTGGACACGGCGGCGCGGTCCGGAAAGAGCTCTTTGGTCTCTTTGTCCCGGACGAACTCGACGCCGGCGAGGGTCCCGTTAACGCGAACATCACCGATAACTTTAGAACGGTCCTTAATCACTTCCAGCTCTCTGGACATTATGTCACCTATCTCGGCAGCCCGGGCCAGTAGATTGTGCTCTTCGACGTACTTGATACCCGCCAGGCCGGCCGCGGCCAGATAGCCCTGCCCGCCGAAGGTAAACCCGTGCTGCAGGGTATTGGCGCCGGTAAACACTTCCGTGATACCGGCTCTGACCAGGGTGCCGGCCAGGGGGCCGCAGCCCCAGACGATGCCTTTGCCCATGGAAATCATATCCGGGACGACGTCATATTTTTCACATTCGAACCAGGGACCGGTCTTGCCGAAACCGGTGATGACTTCATCCAGAATGAGCAGGATTTCATATTGGTCACAAATCTCCCGTATCCGCGGCATATAACCGGGAGGCGGCGGTATTATGCCCAGCCCGGTATTGGTATTTTCACTGATGAGGCAGGCGATGGTGGAAGGGTCTTCAAACTCCACCACCTTGCGGAACTCTTCCGCGCAGAGCAGATCACATTCCGGATAGGCAAGGTCAAAGGGACAGCGATAACAGTTAGGGGCGTGGAAAGCGACGAAGCCAGCCATCAGCGGTTCGTAGGCGGCGCGCCGGAAACGGTGACCGCTGGCGCTGGACATGCCCAGGCTGAAACCGTGATAGTCACCGGGGTAGCGGTGGAGCACTTTATATTTGGTGCCTTTCCCCATTATCTTCCAGTACTGGCGGGCGATTTTCAGCGCCGCCTCGTTGGCGTCAGTGCCGTTACTGCCAAAAATGGTGTATCTCAGGTCGCCGGGGGAGATGCGGGCAATCTCCTCAGCGAGCCAGACCACGGGTTCGGTGGGGGCAAAAAGGCTGGGGGTGGTATTGATAATGAGCCCCATCTGCTCCGAGACGGCCTGCATAAGCTCGGGCAGGTTGTAGCCCAGGGGTGCCGCCCCCCCGGACGAGTTGGGCTCCAGGAGGCGATTACCGAAACTGTCCGTAAAATGACGGCCTTCTGCCGATTTGATAATGGAGACAGGACGGTCAAAAAAAGAAGCGTCCCGCCCGAAGGCCGGCCATAAGTATTTCTTGGCGGTGGCAACCAGTTTTTCGACATCAGTGGACTTCATCTATCACTCCTCCATATTTTTGTTTGCCGCCTTACGGAAAGTCAGAATACGGGAAACGTCTACTTTCTAAAGCATAAGTAACGGCAAGGTTAGCCTTTATTATATCCTGAATGGCCAATCCTGTCCAATCCAGGAAAGGTGACAGGTGTTTTCGGAAAGCCTGCACCGGGAATCTGTTTCCGTCCGCCCGCCGGCAACCGAAATCCAAGAAAAAATCTGAAGATATTTTTACGTTATACGTAATTTTTTCTTGACTGGAACGGGCAAGCCTGTTAGAATCTTACCTTACAAAAGAAGCGGAGGGAGTAATGATCGACGAGCTGGACAAGAAGCTAATCGTAGAGCTACAGGAAAACGGGCGCAAAGGGTACGTTACCCTGGCCAAGAAAGTGGGTATGGTAGAGGGAACGATACGGAAGAGGATAAAAAATCTGCTGGGGAAGAGCCTGATCAAGATAGTGGCCGTGCCGAACATGCGGAAGCTGGGATACGGGTTCATCGGCCTGGTAGGTATCCAAGTAAAACTGGAAGACCTGAGAAAGGTGGCCGACACGCTGGCCAAGAACGAGCATATTTGCTACCTGGCATTTGTCACCGGCAGGTATGACCTGATGGCGATAGTGGCGACACAGTCACCCGAGGAGCTTTCCCGGTTTATCGAGCGAGAAATTTCGGCTGTTCCGAGCATCCTGAGAACCGAGACCTTCGTTAACCTGGAAACCATCAAGGGCGGGTCCGGCCTGATGGATACCCTGGCACTGGTACGACAGATGGAAGTCTCCCGATAAGCGACGAGGCCCGAAAACGAACTCAGACCGAGACTTCACGGGAAAAATCGGCCAGCGCTTCATCCACGACATCGAGGGCGGTATCGATTTGCTCCTCGGTGATGATGTAGGGCGGAGCCACCATAACGGCATCTCCTCTAATCCCCCGGTCAAAGCCGGAGGTGGGAAAGACCATACACCCTCTGTCCATAGCCAGGCGGTGGACGCGGGGGCCGGCAAGCAGGGAGGGCGGGAAAGGCTCACCGGTAGTCCTATCGCTAACCAGTTCTACGCCCACAAGCATACCCCGGCCGCGGATGTCACCGACCACGGGGTGGCGGGAGAGTTTTTCCCGGGCGCGCCGCTGGAGGTGCTCTCCCAGCCGGGCGCTGCGCTCCACCAATCCCTCTTTTTCGATAATATCGACCACGGCGATACCGGCGGCGCAGGAAACCGGGTTTCCGGAAGTGGTAAAAGCGTTGATAAACTTGCCGCCGGTCTCGGTGAAAACCCCGGCGATACGATCGGAGACGAGTATCGCCGCCAGCGGAGTGTAAGCGCCGGTCATACCTTTGGCCATAGTGATGATGTCCGGCTGCACGTTCCAGTGGTCAATGCCGAACCATTTTCCGGTACGGCCGAACCCGCAGATAACTTCGTCGTCGATGAAGAGCACGTCGTGCTTGTCGCAGATTTCCCTGATGATGGGATAGTATTCCGGGACGGGCACCATCGCCGCGCTGGCAGCCCCGCCTATCGGTTCGGCAATAAAGGCGGATACGTACTGGGGCCCCACCTGGTTGATGATTTCGTCCAGGGCATAGGCGCAGCGGACACCGCATCCGGGATAGGACATTCCGCAGGGGCAGCGGTAACAGAGCGGAGCGCCTATCTTGGGCCATGACTTGAGGAGAGGGACGAACCTGGACCGGCGACTGGAAAACCCGGTTACGGAGAGAGCGCCCAGGGTCATACCGTGATAGCTCTGCCAGCGGGAGATGACCATATGCTTGGAGGGGTTACCGTTTTCCAGATGGTACTGGCGGGCGAGCTTGATGGCCGATTCAGTGGCCTCCGAGCCGCTGTTGAGAAACTGGCAGCACGCCATATTGGCCGGGGCGCGGCGGAGGATTCTTTCCGCCAGTTCTCCTTCTCTTTCGTTAATCCAGTAGGTGGGGAAACAGAGGCTGACTTTCTGCATCTGTTCGGTAACGGCGCGGGTTATGCGCTGGTCACCGTGGCCGAGGCAGCAGGCCATGGGGCTGCCGGAAAAATCTATATACTGACGTCCGTCCTGGTCATAGAGATAAACGCCCTCGCCGCGGTCACAGATACGCTCCGCGGGCAGGGCAGACAGGACCCCGAATAGCTTTTTCCGCGCTCTGAGGGCGGCATCGAGTCGCTCAGACATATGCAGGTTATCCTTTCCAGACGTTATGACGGCCGGGCATAAGGTATGACGTATTCGAACTTCAGGCCGAACTCGTCAGCCATCTCCCGCCTGACCCGATTATAGAGTTCCAGGCATTCCGCGGTAGGAGTGCCGCGCTCCACGTCAAAGCATTCCTGATAGCGCGCCCCGACGGGCGGGGTGCGCAGGCTGTCTTCATATCTGGCCAGGAGAGCATTGACAACTTTACTGGCGTCTTTCCGGCTCATTCCGGCCACGGCATGGGCCACCTCGGAGGCGAAAAGCGGTTCGATGGGGCTGGTATAGTCCAGAGAAGTGCCACGGGCCGAAGCGCCCACCTCTACGGAGCCGCCGGAAACCACGGAGGCAATGACCCAGGCCGAGTGCTCATAATAAAGCATCGCGGTCATCGGGCCGGCCCCGGAATAGCCCACGTTAACCACGGGCAGGGGGCTGTGGCGAGTTATCGCCTGATTGGCGAGGCTGCGCGCCCAGACGGTGTCCCGGGCGGAAGTAACGCCGAGGTCAAAGTGGGTGGGGAAGGGGTGCTGGACAGCGCCGCGCAGCACCAGCATATCGACCGGGTTGTAGGCGGCGGTGACCACGGCGGTACCGGCGGGACCGCCGGCAAGCCCGCCCAGGATTACCCCGTTCTCAGCGAATATCAGGCTGCCGGCGGCGAGGGAAAAGGCAACCTTGTTCAAAGAATCGAAGTCCACCTTCATCTCGTGGACAGTGCCTATTTCCATAGCGTCCGACGGGCGGAGGCCAAAGCGGTGACCGGAGATATGTTCTTGAGACCGGGCGGCGGTGGTGACGCCGTTGACGATGGGCATACCGGGGCGGCCCGCCCGGCGCATCGCCTCGCGGGTGAGGCGTATCGCCCGGATGGCGCCTTCAATGCCCAGCGGACTGCCGGCCACGATGCGGCGGCCGTCAACCGCAGTGAGGCAGGGTATGGTCAGTGAGTTCCCCAACGGGTTTTCCGCGTGCGCTTTTACGATGCTGAGGTAAATCTGCTCGCCGGAAAGGGGAGACGAGGTAGGCCCCACCGAACACCAGGGCGGGGTGCTGTCTTCCGGGCGGCGGCGGGGCATCACCCGGGCGTCTTTGCCCTCCCCGAAGGTGTCCCCGCGGGGACCGGCAGCCAGAGCCCCTTCCACCTCCTCCCGGCTGAACATTATCCGCCGCTCCGTGTCCGTGCAGTAGACCCCGGTCTCTACCAGAAACTCTATCCCCGCTTCCCATACCCGGTCCGCCAGGTCATCATCCGCCGGCACCGGATTCTCCGGGTCATACTTTATCCCGTATTTCTCCACCACCTTACGCAGATTGGGCACGAATATCTTTAGCTCGTACTCCCGCTCCGTGCATATCGGCCCGCTCAGGGCACGGTCAACTACCGCCGCAAAACTCAGCATACCGCTTTCCCTTTCCTTTACCGCTTCCCGGAGACTACCCCGATCTCCTTTGCTGGTTACTACGGGGAGCATTAAATACTTCTCGTTTTACCCCAACCGCATAGCAAAATCCTGGTTTATGGGAAGTATTTAACGCTCGGCATAATAAATAACCTGTACGGATACCTCTAATGTGAAGCTACCTATCTAAACAAGCCAATTATTGTGATGTAATTTCTTTGGGCGATATCAAAGCGCACATTAGCCTCCCAAAGCCGACATCAGAAGCACCCCCAAGACTATCAGGCCTGTGGCATGCAAAACCCCAAACACCGTTGCTCCTATGATGATAGCTAGACCTAGCGGTAAGTCGTGCATTGTTACCTCCCAGATATTTGGCTGTATAATTCCCGAAAACCTGTCCAAACCCTATGTATCATCCTACCTCAAAGGTGCTCAGTGGTGATTTCTATAGTTCCTTCCCTAACAGTCAGGAGTCGCCACAAGGTTGCAATTGTCATTCTCACACTGAATACTCTTTTTGTCAACGCCGGCTGGGGAAATCACTACAATTTTCCGAAAATCTCTTGCTGCCTTGACCCGGGGGTTCGGCACCTATCCTGGCGTGCCTGAGCGGGGGATAAATTAGGAAGCCCCCTCTTTCGTTGGTCATAAAAGCCGGCACCGACTACCCACTCGGGGACATCATATTGATGCCTTCGCCGTGTGCCCAGGCGCTTCGCCGCTAGCTTTTGCGACCGAGTACATTATTGCACCAAGAATAGCTACTTACAATCCATAGCCGTGCGTTCCAGATGATAACTAAAAGATTATTATCACGAGAAGCGTTAAATACTTCTCGTTTCTCCTCCAACCACGCAACGATAGCCGCGATTTATGAGAAGTATTCAGCGCCCAGCAAATATATTAGCAGAAGGCAGACACCCCGTCAATCAAGCCGAGAACAGACCCGGTTTGCGGTTCATACCTGTTTGAGAGAGGGAGAGGTTGCTTCGTCGCTGCGTTCCTCGCAATGACGAGGGGGAGACACCTCAAGACAAACAAGTCAAGGTTGAACGGTCCGGGCAGAAGCGGCTGGTTTGACAAGCCGCGCCGGTTACATTAGTATCGGCATTAGAAGTTTAGCGCCAGATTCCACCCCGGAGGGCCCACCGCCTGCAACGGATAGCGATGGAAAAGGGATGTATGGACTATCCGACCACCGGCGTGGACAACGGGGTGAGAGAAGGTACTTTCCTGGTATCGCCACCGTTCATTGTCGAAGAAGGGCAAATAGATGCCGCCTTCGATATGCTGGATGCCGCGCTCACCGACCTGGAGAAAGAGCTTTTATAAGCAGCAAGGGCCGCGGAGAGCGGCAGGACAAAATGAAATAAACGGCCGGAGGGAGAACAAAGTGAGCGATACGATAAAGACCAGGATACCAGTACTGGCATGGTACGGCGATGAAGAACTGGAGATTGATTTTCCCGGCTCGTGGGACGTGACCGTCTGCAAGATGAAGGGGCACGATGCGCCGCCGCTGGACGAAACCGGAATCAGGCGGGCCTTCCAGAACCCGATAGGGACCAAAACCATACGGGAGATGGCGGAGGGGAAGAGGGAAGTCGCCATCCTGTTCGACGATATGTCACGGCCGACGCCGAGCGCGGAGCTGATACCTTTTATCCTGGAGGAACTGGCGGCGGCGGGCATCCCGGACAGGAACATCAGGTTCATCGCCGCCATCGGGGCGCACGGGACGATGAACGGAATCGATTTCCGGAAGAAACTGGGCGATGACGTCATGGACCGGTTCATGGTCTACAACCACAATCCGTACGAGAACTGCACGCCGCTGGGCAAGACCAGCTACGGGACACCGGTGGCCATCAACAGCGAGTTCGTGGCCTGTGATTTAACCATTGGCATCGGGGCCATCGTCCCGCACCCTTTCGGCTTCGGCGGGGGGTGCAAGATAATCCTGCCCGGAGTGGCCTCCATGGACACGATAGACGCCAATCACACCCGCCTGGGCCGCTCTCCGCAGGTGCACGCCGGAGCGCTGGACGATAACGACCTGATGCTGGACATCATCGAGACGGCCCAAATGGCCGGACTGGATATCAAGGTGGACGCCATCCTGAATATGAAGCGGGAGGTAACCGCCCTGTTCGTGGGCGACCCGGTGGGCGAGTTCAAAGAGGGGGTAAAGCTGGCCCGGGAGCATTACGGTACGGAAATGGTCTACGATGCGGACGTAGTGGTGGCCAACTGCTTCTCCAAGGCAAACGAGATGCTGCTGGCGCCGGTGGTGGCCTCCCCGATGCTGCCCACGGCAGGCGGGGATATGGTGGTTATCGCCATCACGCCGGAGGGACAGATACACCACTACCTGTTACGGAGCTTCGGCAAGAAATTCGGTGGCCGGGCCTGGAGGGCAAAAGGGCCGGAGGAAGTCCCGTCCGGACTGCCCGCCAACACGAAACGGCTGACGGTACTGAGTCCATACGCCGACCGCGTGGGTGCCGACTGGCTGGCGCCGCCGGACCAGCTAAGCTGGGCCAAAGAGTGGCCGGAGGTAGTCCGGGCGCTGAAAAACGAGTATGGAGAGAAAGCGAAAGTAGCCGTAATCCCGGACGCGACGATACAGTATTTTCCCGGCGCCTGGGGATTTTAGGCGGCTCTTGAATATTGCCGGTGACGGACCGGGTGCTATCACTTAACGTTACCGGGCAGGTCCCTTAGTCCGGGCGCTATCTCCGGCGTGGCGGAAAGGAATCTCGATATCGAGACGGGTGCCGCTGCCGGGACGAGAACTTATCTCCAGGGTGCCCTGTACCAGCTCCACGCGCTCTTTCATCCCGAGCAGGCCCAGTCCGCGGGGGCGGTTCTTGGATTTTATGGCTTCAGCAACGTCAAAGCCTTTACCGTCGTCTTCAATGCAGACCCGGACCAGGTTTTTCCTGAACTCCAGCCTGACGGAGACGTTTTCAGCACCGGCGTGGCGGGTGATATTGGAAAAAGCTTCCTGAATCACCCGGAAAAGGGTGGCTTCCAGCTGAAAGGGTAGCCGCTGTTCCCGGCTCAAAGTCTGGAAATCCACTTTGATGCCAGTGGTCTCCAGATTGTTTTCCGCCAGCCAGCGGGAGGCGGCTACCAGCCCCAGGTCATCGAGCAGAGAAGGACGGAGCTCATAAATCAGTTTGTGTATCTCGTCCAGAATGCTGATGGAAAGGTGCTGGGTCTTTTTCATTCTTTCCCTGATTTTATCCGCTCCCTGGGGCAGCATGCCGGCCATCGCCTCAAGGCTGGCTACCAGGCTGGCCAGTGACTGGCTGGTCTCGTCGTGCAGTTCACGGGCAATCCTTTTCCTCTCTTCCTCCTGGATAGAGAGCATCTCCTGCAGCAATTCGCCGCGGACTTCTTCTTTGCGCTGCACCTCCCGGTGCAGGCTGGCGTTTTCAATGGCGCCGCTAATCTGGGCGGCGATGCTGCCCAGGAGCTGAATATCCGGGCTGGAGAAAACGCGGGAACCGCGGCCGGCAATATTAATTACCCCCAGGACCTTGCCCTGCGAGCGCAAGGGTACGCTCAGAAAAGATTTCAGGTGCCGGGCGCCAAGAGTATCCGGAAACGCGGCCCGGGGGTCACTGGAGACATCTTTTACCAGGGCGGGTTTTCCGGTTTGAGCGACTTTTCCGGTAACACCTTCACCAGGCTGGCAGGAAACACCGGAGAGGTCTTTCCGGGACAGACCGCGCTGGGCCCAGTAAGTCAACACTTTTGTCTCGTCGTCCAGCAGCAGGATACCGCCATAACGGGTGTTCATTATTTCCAGAGTACGGTCCAGCGCACCGCCCAGGGCGGTACGCAGATTATATAAATCAGGCAGCGAGGTCAGTATTTCCGATACGGAAAGCAGGGAAGACAGCTCGCTCGTTTTACGTTCCAGTTCCGCGTGGGAGTTCTTCAGTCTTACTCTCATGACATCGAAGGTCTGCGCCAGTTTACCCACCTCGTCCTTCCCCAGAGCACTCACCGGACTGGACAGGTCACCTTCGGCTATTCTCCGTGAAGCGTTGGTCAGCACCCGGATGCGGCTGGCCACTCCCCGGGTGGTCACGGCGACAAAGAGGAAGCCCAGCACGGTAAGACCGGCGCCAAAAATGACCAGGTTCTGGCGCAGTTCGTTAACCGGAGCCAGCGCTTCTTCCTCTGCCTGGCGGATAACCACGCCCCATTTTGTTTCCGAAAGGGGAACGAAAGCGAGTATATCCTTCCGGAATACCCGCTCCGTGGGTTCGTGACAGGAGTGGCAAAGCCCACGGGTGGGCTGTCCGGCGGAAATCAGGTCAGCGAAGCGCCCGGAGTGGTCGCTCTTCTCAAACGGAGCCAGTGCGGGGCCGGGTTCAGTACGGGCGATAACGACCCCGTTCTGGTCTATTATCTCAACGTAGCCGGTATTGCCGAGACGTATCTGCCGGATGAAGCCGCTGATGCTGGAGCGAGGAAGATCAACGGTGACCACCACCGCCCGGTTTCCCCGGAGCGGACTGACCAGGAGAACAACCGGCTCACCGGAAACCGGCGCCAGCACCATACCGGAAATTCCGGCTTCATCCTGATTGATTGCGCGGTAGATAGCCGGGTAGGCAGAGATGTCCAGGGCACTATTTCCGCCGGAGGCACGGCTGCTCCATAGTATCCTTCCCTGCCCGTCAAGAACATAGCTGTCCCGGTAATAAACGGAGAGGTGAGAATAGGTGTCCGCAAGTTCCGCCAGATGAACGCCGAATTTGTTTTCCACCGGCTCATTTGCAATCATACGGGCGGTATTTTCCAGTTCGGAAAGGGCCCGTCCCAGGGTCTCGTCAATATAACTGGCCACGACCCGGGCGGTGGTCAGCCGGTCGTCGAGCATCGACTGCGTGGACTGGTTGACCGCCCGGATACCCAGAAAACTGAATATGCTGATACCGACGAGGATGGCCAGCGCCGTATAAAGAGTAATTCTGGTCCGCAGAGTCAGATTAGAGAAGAATTTCATCAGGGGTACCTATACCACCCGGAGCCGCGTCCGAACAGACGCCGCAGCGAGCACTTTCCGGCCCGGAAGCGGCACCCGTCTACTTTATCCCTTTTTCCTTCAACGCTTCTTTGAGGGAGTCGATCTCCGCACGGAGTTTCCGCTGGCGGTTAATCAGAAAAAGGACGTAGCCAAAAACTACCGCCCAGGCGATACTGAAGGCAGCCAGAAAAAAACCCACATTTTCCATATTGAATGTTACTCCTTACCAGAACTGCCGGGCTACCGGAGCAGTCCTCTCAGTCTATCTACTTCAATTTCATCATTGCGCAGTGAAAGCCGCTGCCCCAGGACCAGAACGTACAAAACGGTGAAAGCCGCCAGACTGACCAGGAGAGTGAGCAGCATGGACGGCTCCAGTCCCCCCTGAAAAATGATGGTCCCGGGATGCATGCCTCTCCAGAGGGTGGTGGACAGGATGATGATGGGAATATCCACAAAACCGACAATGCCAACGACGGCGGCGAAGGTGGCGCCCCGATATTCTTCCGAAGCAAAGGACCGTACCATAAAGTAAGCGATATAAATCAGCCAGAGGACCAGGGTGGCCGTCAGGCGGGGTTCCCAGGTCCACCAGACGCCCCAGATGGGTTTTGCCCAGATGGAGCCGGTAATCAGGGCCAGGGTAGTAAAGACCACTCCGGTCTGGGCAGCGGAATAAGCCAGGTTATCCCAGAGACGGCTGCGCCGGGTAAGGTAGAGAATGCTGCCGATGAAGATAATGAGAAAGGAGAGTATGGCCAGCCAGCCCATCGGCACCATAAGGTAGAAGTTTTTCTGGACGATGCCCATAGTCTTCTCCACCGGGACGTAAACAAAGACCAGGTACACGGAAGCTAGCATCAGGGCTACGCCGAGCCACAGCGTGAATTTCTTTATCATAAGTACTTTCTCCTTTTCTGAGCTGTCTTATTCTTCAATCACGTAGCCAAAGACCAGAATAGATACTACCATAAATATTATATCAAAGACAGCGATAAGCTGAAGCCGGGAAGCCAGTTCAGACCAGGAAGCACCGGAGAGAGCCATGCCGGAGGCGAGGACGGCACCGATAATCACCGGAACAACCACGGGGAAAAACAGGATGGGCAGTACCATCTCCCGCGCCCTGGTATTCACCGCCAGCGCGGAAAAAAGCGTGCCTACGGAGACAAAGCCGATAGTGGCCATTACGGTGATGACGATAATCTGCAGGGAAAGAACGGGTAAATTAAACAGGAAAGCAAAAATGGGAAGGGCGACGGCTTCAATGACAAGCATGAAGAGGAGGCTGCCCAGCATTTTGCCGATGTAGATTGCTTCCCGGCTTACCGGGCAGACCATCAGTCCTTCCAGGCAGCCCTGCTCTTTTTCCGGAATGAACGCCCTATTCAGGCTGAGGACTCCGGCGAAGGCGAAGGTCACCCAGAGGACGCCCGGGGCTACCAGGTCCATCACCTCCCGGCTGGTCCCGAAAGCGAAGTTAAAAATGACGATTACCAGGAGGGTGAAAACGAGCACCGAAGAGACGATTTCCCGGGTGCGCATCTCCGAAAGAGCGTCTTTCCAGGCAATGGCGATTACTTTACTCCAGAAGCTCACGCGGAAACTCCCGTATGCTTTCGGTAAATCCGTTTCAGCTCATCCAGACCCAGGTTTGACCCCTGAAAGGCGATCTGTCCTTCTACCAGAATAAGGAGGCGGTGGCACTGCTCCAGTCCTCTCTCCAGGCTGTGAGTGGTAAGCACGATGGTGGGGGCGCCGCCTTCATAGTGCCGCAGGGCCTTCCAGAGCATATCGTTCGCCGCCTGGTCAAGCCCTGTTTCCGGTTCGTCAAGGAGCATAATGGCTGGACGGTGGAGCAGGGCGCGCGCGATGGAGAGTCTCTGTTGCATACCACGGGAGAAAGTGCTCACGCGGTGGTCCATGCGATGGGCCATCCCGACCATTTCCACCAGTTCCTCAATCCGGTCCCGGCGGTCAGGGATGTCATACATACGGGCGTAGAACTCCAGATTCTCGCGGGCGGTAAGGTTACCGTAGAGAAAAGTCTGGTGGGTAACGATGCCGATGAGACGGCGGATTTCCAGAGCGTTTTCTCTCAGGTCCAGGCCGTTCACCGTGATGCGGCCTGAAGAGGGGTTCATTATGGTGGCCAGTATTTTGATGAGCGTGGTCTTGCCGGCCCCGTTGGGACCGAAGATAACGACTGATTCCCGCCGGTTTATGTCAAGGTCTATGCCCTTCAGGACGCGCTGATTTCCGAAAGACCGGCTGAGTTCCCGGACGGCGATTACCCGGGACGAGGAGACCGAATCAGGTTGTCCATTATCTGCTGCCACTCTTCCTTTTCGTCCTTTGCATCAAGGAAAGAAGCCGGGCCTTTTTTTCGGCACGCTGGCTCCGATAAGCCTTCTGGCTTATTCCACCGCCTTCGAAAGCGTCATCAAGGCGGGCAATCTCCATCATCAGTTTCTGCTGCTGTTGTTCCAGGCTGCTTCCTCCGGCCGGTACAGGCTGCGCCTGCCGGTTGCGGCGTACCAGGACGAAGCCGGTGCCAAAAGCGAGCGCTACCACGGCCAGAACAACCCACAAAATTATATTCTGATTGTCCGCTCCGGGCAAGCCGGTTATTTCATAAACCACGGTGTCCCCGGGAGCAAACTCACCGCCCTGAGCGTGGCTGAATAAGGCGCCGCCAATATCCAGCGGCTGGGTGGGACTGAGCGAACTGCTATTGATGACGCTTTCCGCACCCTGCACCAGAAGGTCATACCGCTTTACCGGATAGCTAACCTGCCAGGTAAAGGAATGCACCTCCGGCCCGTAATCAATCTTATACGCGTAAGCGATTTCCTTGCTGCCGGGTAGGAACGGCATACTGTCCGCAAAGCCACCTTCAGTTCCATAGACACAGCACTGCATCAGTTCTCCGGCGGGCTGCAATTCCCGGGCGTCCTCCGGCAGAGAGAACCGGAGCGTCTGCCTCACCCCGGGGCCGAGGACGCCTTCCGTCCCGATATAAGTACGGTCAGATTCATTAATGAACAGCCAGACCTCTTCCACCCATAGCTCTTCCGGGTCAGTATAGATGATGGTGTGCGCCTGCTCCACCCTGATAGCTTCCGGGCTGGTGGTAGCGTCATAGACTTCAATTTCTACCGTCAGGACGTCCCCGTCACCGGAGAAAGATAGCCGTTCCGTCTGATAGTCAGCTTCCTGGTAGTTGACCATCACTTCGTAGCTGTAGCCCTGTTCCGTATCGAGTCCGTTAAAGGTAAAATTGCCGGTGGTATCAGTCACGGCCGCGGCCGAGCTTACTTCCGAATCGCCCTGGTAAACGGTCAACTTCACTTCCTGACCGGAGACACTGCTGCCATTTTCAGTCAGGTTGACCAGATGTCCTTCGATGACACCGTTTCCGTCAGCGGCCACCGCCGGCAAAGCGGCAAAGAGGCTGAATCCCAGCGCCGCCGCGAACAGAACAATACGTTTAAGCACCATTTCCCTCCCGTTCCAGGCGCGTGCCACAGTGAGCACAAAAGCGGTCACCGGCCAGGGTCTTTTCCCCGCACTGGGGGCAGAAGCGGACCCCGCTCGCCGGCTGACGCGGTTTTTTTGTTGTCGCTTTAATTTCGTTGTCCGCAGCCGTTTGTCTTTCCCCGGAGCGGCGCAAGCGGCTAATCTGTTCCTCCACTTCATCATCCGGGTCGACCGCTTTCTCAGAGCGGGAACGGCGCAGACGCTGAATCTGTTTTTCAAGCTCGTCTTCCGGTCCGGCGCCCGTCTCAAGCCGATCAAGGTTTTTCAGCAGGGTAATGCCTTTTCTGCGATACCTTTTTCGCAGGTCCTGATAGTCCTCCTCAGTCAAGAGGCCGGACTGATAATCAAATTCAAGCTCCTTGAGCATGGAATAAGTGGTATCACGGCGGGAATGCAGTTCCTGTCTCTCCGTATCCTGGTCCGCCTCAATGACGCCGGCTTGCCGGCGGAAAAAAGGATAGACGATAACAGCAAAAGCAGCCACGGTCAGCAATAGAGCGATAAAAACGGTCACCGGAAACTCCTTTCCGTAAATGACTTCAGCTCGGCCTCGAGTCTGCGCTCGTAGTCAGCGTCACTCTCATCGGCCTCGGGTTTTACGGCCACCGGCGAATATTGACCCGTCCTCACCCACTTTCTTATCAGGACATAAATCACGGCGGCGCCAAACAGAATTGAAGCAAAGGGTAGAATCCAGGCGGTCAGGTTGAATCCTTTCTTGGGCGGTGAAGCCAGCACCTGCTCTCCGTACTGGGTGACAAAAAGCTGGACAATCTCCTCTTCAGATTTGCCCTGCTCCAGCTGCTGGGCAATCAGGGCGGTCATATTGTCCCGGGAATGACATTCCTCATGGGTACAGTTTTCCAGCACCAGGGTACACCCGCACTGGCAGATAACCTGAGAGGAGACATCGCTTACCGCGGCGGCACTGGCCCGGGCGGGAAGCAGAAAAACCAAGAGAACTACCAAGATTACGCCCATTTTAGTTTTCATTTTCCTGATTTTTCCTCCCCGGCACCGGTCTTTTCGGAAAAGACCGGTTTCTTCCGTTCCGGCCAGAAGGCAATCACTCCGCCCAGGGTAAAGATTATACCGCCGAACCATATCCAGCTAACCAGCGGGTTTACCAGCAGCTTGAAAGAGGTTGTACCGTCTTCCTCCCAGCCGATGAGAATAACGTAAAGGTCTTCAGCCAAGGTGCTGCGGACAGCAACCTCGGTGACGGCCTGGTCATAGCTGCGGTGGAAGTATTTTTCCGGGGTTAACTCACCGATTACTTTACCGCTGTTTTCCACGGTCAGGGTGGCCGTGACGGTAGTCTTGCTGGCGGTTTCATAGTTATCTATGGTCTGGTAGGTGAGAGTGTAGTCATTGATGGTCATGGATTCACCGGGAGAGACGACGACCTCTTTTTCCGTCCCGTAGAGGGAGGAGCCGGTAACACCGACGGCGATGATGATGATGGCGATATGAACGATATACCCACCGTACCGGGGGCGGTTATTCACAATCAAGCTCCAGAATGCCTTGAGGTAATTTTCAGAACGCACCCGGTGACGGACGTGAGTGCCGCGGGCCCATTCGTAAAGGATGGTAAAAAGAACAAAGGCACTGATACCCAGGGCAATCAGGGCATAAGCCATGGTTACGCCGGCAATGAGAAGAATGATGGTTACGACGACGGCGGCGAGGAGTGGCCACAGGAAATTACGCATAAGGTTACGGACGGAAGCACGCCGCCAGCCGATGAGAGTGCAGATGCCAGCGAGCAGAATGACGGCCAGAAAGATGGGAGCATTTACCTGGTTGAAGAAAGGAGGCCCTACGGTGACTTTAACCCCACGCACCGCCTCGGAGACGAGGGGGAAAATGGTGCCGATAAAGATGGCGAAGGCGGCACCTACCAAGAGCAGGTTGTTGAAAAGAAAGGTGCTCTCCCGGGAAACGAGCGACTCCATCTCGGCTTCACTTTGCAGGTCATCGCTGCGGTAGTAAAGCAGGCCAAAAGAGAACAGCAATGTCAACCCGATGAAGATGAGGAAGAACGGGCCGAGGGCCTGGTCGCCGAAGGTGTGTACCGAAGAGAGGACGCCACTACGGGTGAGAAAAGTTCCGAACAGAGAAAGGGTAAAGGCGAGGATAACCAGCACCATATTCCAGATTTTCAGGATGCCGCGCCGGCGCTGCATCATAATGGAGTGCAGGAAAGCCGTGGCTACCAACCAGGGCATAAGGCCGGCGCTTTCCACCGGGTCCCAGGCCCAGTAGCCGCCCCAGCCGAGTTCGACGTAAGCCCACCAGGCTCCGATCAGGTTACCGATTCCGAGCACGAGCCAGGTCAGCAGCGTCCAGCGCCGGACGGCGATAATCCAGTCGTCGTTCAGGCGCCGGGTGAGCATCGCCGCGATGGCGAAGGCGAAGGGCACGGTAAAACCGGCATAGCCGGCGAGCAGGGCGGGAGGATGGAAAAGCATACCCGGGTTTTCCAGCAAGGGGTTAAGGCCTCTGCCTTCGGCCGGGGCATAGGACAGCTCAGCGAAGGGATTGGCGACGGAGAGAAGCACGATCAGGAAAAATACCTGGGTAACGGCGATAACAACCGCGGCGTATGGCACCAGATCTTTACCCATATCTCTTTTTTGAAGAATGACCACCACGGCAAAGATGGAGAGCAGCCAGACCCAGAAAAGCAGCGAGCCGTCATTGCCGGCCCATAAGGAGCTCAGGAGGTAAGACAGGGACATATCAGTGCTGGTATACGAGGCGACATATTCAAGGCGAAAGTTATGGGTGACAATGGCGGCCAGTAGCACGATTACGGAAACCGAAACCAGTCCACAGACAGTGAGAAGACCATTCCGGGCACTCTGCAGCAGGGTGGGATCTTTGCGTCTGAAACCCAGAGTATAAGTAACGATAGAGTATACTGCCGCGACCAGCGCCAGCAAAAGCGAGATGTAGCCTATATCCCCCATATCATTCCTTTCCTAGCTACCACTTGCCGGCGCGGATTCGTATTTGGAAGGACACTTGGGCATAAGAGTATGAGCTTCAAAGACACCGTCCGTACCGAGTTTACCTTCGACCACAATTTCAAAGTCTTCATTAAACGTATCCGGGACGACCCCCTGATAATACACGGGCATGGTCTCATTACCGTCAGCAAGGGTGAACCGGAGGATACGCCCCGCCTCCGCTTTCTCGACCGAACCGGAGGCAATTTCGCCTTTCACGCGGACGTTTTCTCCGTAAACAGAGTCTTCCTGCCGGGCGAATTCAGTGAGCGTGTAATAATAGGTGGCCGAGCTCTGGAAACTCATAAAACCGAGATAGCCCACGGCCAGGAATACGATGATGCCGCCAATAATGAATTTCTTTTTCTTCAGCACTTTTTGCTCCGTATGCTCCAACGCTGCGTATTACCGATTGCGCGATTACGGGAAGCCGGTAACGGCAGGGAACTGCTATCTATCAGCGTGCCAGCCACGCGGGATATACCTTAAAACACATCACCACAATCTATTATATTCCATACCGCCGCCATTCCGCGAACCAAATGGAAATCCGAGCAGGAGTCAGTAAACAGGCTGGCTTTCCTGTACTGGATACTACCATAGAGTATTACCGGTGTCAATATAAACCAGGTTGCATATTACCGCTATCCCGGCTGGTGACAGGACGCGCAGGTGTCATTACCTCTCCCGGCATGGTCCGCCGGTACCGCCAGGTCTCCGCTGGAATGGCAGAGCAGGCAGTCCTCGCGTCCGTCCAGCTCGTGAGGGATGG